>DATAFT010000002.1:0-13063 GCA_036257295.1 Thermoanaerobaculia bacterium | reverse complement strand
GTGCGGCCGGCCGTCGTCGCCGGAGACGAGTCCGTCGAGGTAGACCGCGTGCGGCGGGCAATCGAGGCCGCGCATGAGCGGCTGGGTGAGACCGCCGGCCGAATACTCGCCGGCATCGAGGAAGTTGCGGTGGTACCAAGTGAACGCCGGGTCCATGTAGGGCACGAAGATCTCGGACAGCGATCCCTGGTAGAGCACCGGGCGGCGACGCTCGCCGTCGCGGTAGGTCACGGTCGAGATCACCATGCCGAGGCGTTGGTCGGGCCGGACGTGGAACCGCCAGCCCTGCCAGTCGACCACGTTGCCGTCGAGGTCGAAGCCGGGTCCGAGCGGCTGATCGACGTGCATCGGCGACTTCACCTCGCGGGTCTCGCCGATCGAGGCGGCGTCGTATTCGGCCAGCGTCGACGGCATCGGCACCGCGCCCTCGTCGACCACGCGCAGCACTTCCTTGGTGTCGGCGTCGACCACCACGGTCAACCCTTCGACGTGGCGCGTCCAGGTGTTGCGGACGCCGCGGACGTCGCTGCAGGCGACGTGCGCGATGCGCCGCCCCTTCTGCTCGCGCGTGCCGTAGTAACCGGGCGGCCCGCCGCCGCACTCGATGAACGTGAAGTCCTCGATGCCGCGTTTTTTCATCGCGGCGATGAATTCCGGGTTCTTCTTCACTTCTTCGGCCACCGACTTGAATTCTTCGGCGAGCCAGTTGGGCTGCACGCCCTCGAGCGCGTCGAACGAGACCACCGCGCGCTGGCGCAGATCGACCACCGCTTCCCACTCCTTCTCCTTCTGGCGGACGACGGCGAACGCGCGTCGTGGAAAGTCGGCGGCGGCGCCCGTCGTGGCGGTGTCGCCACTGGCCGCGGCGTCGAAGCGCCAGACCACGTCCTTCGCCGGCTCCTGGAGCGTGATGATCGAGAAGCGGGTGTCGCTGTCGACCTTCCCCGAGGCGTGCAGGACCTCGAGCACGGTCCAGTACTCCTGGAACGTGAGCGGATCGAGCGGGTGCTTCGCGGCTGGCGCGGCGGCAGGCGCCGCCGAGGCGGCGGCGGCAGCGAGGACGCACAACGAGCAGGCGGCAACGAGTCGTGCGAAGTGAATTGCGCGGGTGCGGCGGTTCGAGCGGGAGCGATTCATGGACGTCCTCCTTGCGAGGGGGCGAATCGCGCGGGGCTGGTGATGCGCGGGTGTCGGAGATCCTAGCCCAGGATGTAAGTTTCGCATCATGAAACCGACGACCGGTGGCGCGATCGAGTGGTTGCTGGCCGGGGATCCGGCCATCCGCTGGCAGACCCTGCGCGATCTGGTGGGTGCGCCCGGGCCCACAGTCGAGCGGGAGCGCGCGCGGATAGCGCGCGAGGGATGGGGAGCCCGCCTGCTCGAGAAGCAGGACCCCGGCGGCGCGTGGGAGGCGGGCAAGTCGGGTGATGGCGGGCTCTATACGCCCAAGTGGACGTCGACCACCTACACCATGCTCCTGCTGCGCGACTTCGGGCTGCCGGCGAACAACCGTCAGGCCCGTCGGGCGTGCAAGCTTCTGCTCGAGCAGGGGCTGCGGGACGACGGCGGCATCGGTTACGGAGACTGGGCGAGTCGGACGCGGCGCAGCGAGACCTGCATCACCGGAATGGTGCTGTCTCTGCTCTCCTACTTCGAATACGACGACACCGGCCTCGATACCGTCGCCGATCACCTGCTGCGCGAGCAGATGCCGGACGGTGGGTGGAACTGCCGGCGACACCGGGGCGCTACACATTCGTCGGTGCACACCACGATCAGCGCGCTGGAAGGTCTGCGCCTCTACGAGATGAGTCGGCGCCGCAGGGTGAAGGCAGTTCGTGCCGCGCAGAGCCGTGGGCGTGAGTTCCTGCTCGATCACCGCTTGTTTCGCTCGCACCGGACGGGCGAGGTCATCAACCCCGTCTTCACGCGCTTCGCATTCCCGCCGCGCTGGCACTACGACGTGCTGCGAGGTCTCGACTACTTCCGAGCGGTCGACGCACCGCGCGACGAGCGCCTCGAGGACGCCATCGAGCTCGTGCGCAAAGGCCGGCGCGAGGATGGTCGTTGGGCCCTGCAGCACTGGTTCCCGGGCAAGACCTACTTCGAGATGGAGCGACGCGGCGCTCCCAGCCGGTGGAACACTTTGCGCGCGCTGCGGGTGTTAGCGTGGTGGGAAGGAGCGGGAGCGCGTGGTCGGAGGCGCATGAAGCCGGCTTGAAGGGACGATCCAGACATGCCACGAACCGTCTGCACTTTCCTCATGTTCGACGGCCACGCCGAAGAGGCGATGCGCTGTTACGTGTCGCTGTTCCGGCGCGCCGAGATCGGCAACGTCGAACGTTGGGGCGCCGGGGAGCAGGGAGCCGAGGGCTCGATCAAGCGGGCGCACTTCAGACTGGCGGGACACGAGCTGATGTTCTTCGACAGTCCGGTCAAGCACGACTTCACGTTCACGCCGGCGATCTCGCTCTTCGTCGAGTGCGAGGACGAAGCGGAGCTCGACGCCGCGTTCGAGCAGCTCTCCTCGGGAGGGCAGGTCTTCATGCCGCTGGGCAACTACGGCTTCAGCCGGAAGTTCGGCTGGGTGGGCGATCGGTTCGGCGTTACGTGGCAACTCAACCTGGATTGAGCGAGATGGCCGCCCGCGCGAGCTCCACGGATGCGGAAGCGCAGCTCAAGAGCTTCATCGCCAAGTTCGAGCCGAAGCATCAGACCCTGCTCCGCGCCGTGCGGAAGGCGCTGCGCAAGCGATTCCCCACCGCGCACGAGCTGGTCTACGACAACTACAACTTCTTCGTCATCGGCTACGGCTCGACCGAGCGCCCGTCCGACTGCATCGTGTCGATGGCCGGCGGCGCGAGCGGCGTGAATCTGTTCTTCCTGCAGGGCAAGAAGCTCCGCGATCCGATGAAGATCCTGCTCGGCTCGGGTGCCCAGGTGCGTTTCATCCGCCTCGCGTCGGCCGACGAGCTGGCGCGGCCCGAGGTCGAAGCATTGCTCGCGGCGGCGGCGGCGCAGGCCAAGACGCCGCTGGCGCCGAGCGGCAAGGGGAAGCTGATCATCCGCTCGGTGTCGGCGAAGCAGAGGCCGCGCCGGCGTGACTGATCTGGCGGCGAGGATCCATCGCGCGGCGCGGCTGAGCGGATCGTTTCGCCTGCGCTCCGGCGAGACGTCGTCGCTCTATTTCGACAAGTACCGGTTCGAGTCGGATCCGACGCTTCTGCGCGAGTCTGCCTGGGTCTCGCACCGATGGTGCCGCAGGCCACCGAAGCGCTCGCCGGTCTCGAGCTCGGTGGAGTCCCGATCGCCACCGTGTTGTCGCAGCTCTGTGGACTGCCGGCCGTGTTCGTGCGCAAGGCGCGCAAGGACTACGGTACGTGCCGATTGGCCGAAGGAATGGACGTCGCCGGCCGCCGGCTGGCCGTGATCGAGGACGTGGCGACCAGCGGCGGTCAGATGGTGCAATCGATCGAAGACCTGCGACGGGAGGGCGCGGTGATCGACACCGCGTTGTGCGTCATCGATCGAGAGGCGGGAGCGGTCGGTAGATTGTCGTCGATCGGGGTCCGGCTCGAGGCCCTGTTCCGTCTGAGCGAGCTGTCTTGATCGAGGCGCCAGGGGTCTCGCTTCCTCGAGCCTCGTTTTCAGTCCTTCGGCACCCTCACCATCGCGCTTCCGAACCTCGCGCCACGCTCGAGCGTGTAGCGCGCGTCCATCAGGTGGACCTCCCAGAACTCGGTGTGCTCGTCGATCTCGACCCAGGGGAACCTCGCCCAACCGACAAAGCCCCGGATCGAGGGATCGTCCAGCGCCTCGTCCACGATCGGACTCGGCTGCAGGCGCGGGCGCGACCAGCCGGCCCACTCGAAGCGCGGCGACTCGAGCCAGCTGAAGCGCCCGTAACGGATCTCGGTCGGGGTTTCGACCACCACTTCTCGGCGCGCCGATGTGAGCGGTAGCGGACCGACCATCTGGCGCTCCATCGGCTCGCCGACACTGCTGCGCACGATGCTCCTCGCGGCGACCGCGCCGCCGAGGGAGGCCGCGACGTAGAGCGCGAACGCGCCGACGCAGACAGCGGCGACGTGCTGGCGCGCCCGCTCGGTGCGCGGCCGGCCGGCGATGTTGACCGCTGCCACCGCGGCGACGCCGCAGAGCCACAGAGCCTGCCCCCACATCGAGTCCGCCGCGGTCAGGAGCAGCGCGGTGGCGATCACCGCCAGCGTCCCCCAGCCGGCGGAGTGGCTTCGTTTGCCACGGTCGATCCGCTGGCTGAGCACGACGCCGGCGCCCAGCACCAGCCACACCCATGGATCGACGATGAACAGGGTGTCGCCGTAGAACCAACGCCGGTCGAACGGATGGAGAAAGCGCACACCATAGGTGTTGAGCCAGTCGAGCGCGGGGTGCGTGAGCATTGCCAGGTAAGCGAGCCCCAGCAGCGCTCCGAACGACGCAGTATCGCCGCCACCGCGCGCACCCTCCTCGCTCGCCGCGATGCGCCAGCGCTTGCCCGCGATCCACACCACCCACGTCACCAGCAGGGGCAGGATGGCAAGACCGAGCGGACCGTGGGTCAACCCGCGGCGGAACCCGAGCGCGGCGTCGCTGCTCCAGAAATACGCCGCGACGTCGATGTCGGGCGCGTTCGATGCCAGCACCAGCGTCGGCATCGCGAGCGGTCGATCGCGGCCCAGCTTCGTGCGCGCGAGGGCGGCGCCGAGGAGCGTGTGAGCGAGCGGATCCATCGTCTCTCTACCGTTGCTCCAAACGCAGGTGCACCGTGTAGTCGCCGGCGGTCCCGGGACCGGTGATCTTCACGATCCCCGGGTCCTGCAGCGGCGACGAGCCGCGAAAGAGTAGCCGGTCGCCGCCGGCGAGCCGCTTCACGATGGTCGAGCGCAAGTCCTCCTCGACCGCGCCGAAGCTGTCCGCCGCGAGGTCCGGGAGATCGAGGAGGCGCGGCGCTCGGCCGATCACGGTCTGCGCGATCTGACCGAACGCGTCGCGCAGCGCGTCCCACGCATCCGGCCGATCGACGTCGAAAACCTTCACCTGCACCGAATGCAGAGTGTCGGCGCGGGTGAGGAGGACGAGCCGCTGCCAGGCGTCGATCTTCTCCATGTCGAACATGTTGCCGTCGGCGCGCACGTAGTTCGGATGCTGCGCCTTCTTCTGGTCGCACTCCCACCAGGTGTCGAATCCGGGAAGGACGGCGGTGTCGGTGGCGAACCGGCCGGCGCGGATCAGCCGGATGTCGACCACGAACCGGAAGTTGGCCCGGTTGTCGGCGAGCGCGCCGGGGAACCAGAAGCGCTCGAGGTTGAGCTCGAAGTCGGATGCCATCGGAAGCCCCCTTTCTGGCGGACTCCAATATCATGTGCCGCCGCGCCCGCCCAAAAGGGCGTGGTAACTACCACGCCTTTTGGGCTGATGTTGTTGGCGCCGAGGACGGCGCGGCCGCTAACCAAAGCAAGCTCGGCAAGGAGGAACGGAGATGGGTCTTCTCGACGGCAAAGTGGCGCTGGTGACGGGCGCCGGCGGCGGACTCGGACGGGGTCACGCCAAGCTCCTGGCGCAGGAAGGCGCCGCGGTGGTGGTCAACGACCTCGGCGGCGCCCGCGACGGCAGCGGCACCGGCTCGAGCAGCATGGCCGACCAGGTGGTGAAGGAGATCAAGGACGCCGGCGGGCGCGCCGTCGCCGACTACGGCTCGGTCACCGACAAAGGCCACGCGCAGCGCATGGTGAAGACGGCGGTCGACAACTTCGGCAAGCTCGACATCTGCATCAACAACGCCGGCATCCTGCGCGACAAGTCGTTCAAGAACATGACCGACGAGAACTGGGAGATCGTGCTCGACGTCCACCTGCGCGGCACCTACTACGTGACCAAGGCCGCCTACGACCGGATGCTCGAGCAGGGCACCGGCGGCCGCATCATCATGACCAGCTCGACGTCGGGCCTGCTCGGCAACTTCGGGCAGACCAACTACGGCGCCGCCAAGGCGGGCATCGCCGGGTTCATGCGCTGCCTCGCTCCGGAGGGCGCCAAGTACGGCATCACCGTCAACCTGCTCGCGCCCGCGGCATGGTCGCGCTTGACCGAGGACGTCATGCCGGCCGCGGCCGCCGAACCGCTGGCGCCGGAAAAGGTGTCGCCGGCGGTGGTGTGGCTGTGCACCGACGAGGCGGCGGGCGTCACCGGACGCACGTTCGTCGTCGGTGGCAACAAGGTGCATCTGCTCGCGTGGCAGCACGTGCCGATCGCGGGACGGCCCAACGATCAGGAGCCGTGGTCGGTGGCCGACATCGGCAAACGCATACTCGACTCGGTCGAGAAGTGGCCGAAGCCGGTGACGTTCCAGGACTTGACCTGATCAACGATGCCTGTGCCGGCGGGCTTCGCTCGCGCCCTCAGGCGCTAGGATTGCTGGATGGCCTCGCCGTCCACCGATTCGTCCGCCTCGGGTCGCATGGGTCGATTCGAGATCCTCGACAAGGTCGGCGGCGGCGGATTCGGTGACGTCTTCCGCGCGCGCGACCCGGTGCTCGACCGGGTGGTCGCGATCAAGACGTTGCGACTGCGCGAGGGCGCCGACACGCTCGCGGAATCGCTGCGCGAGGCGCGCGCCGCCTCGGCTCTGAACCACCCTTCGATCGTCACCGTCCACGACTTCGCTGAGGACGCCGATTCGGCGTTCATCGTCATGGAGTGGGTAGAGGGCGAGACCCTGCGCGCGATGATGGAGCGCGAGCGTCTGGCCACGCTCATCGTCTCGGCTCTGGGCAAGCAGCTCGCCTCCGCGTTGATGCGCGCGCACGATGCCGGCATCGTGCACCGCGATCTCAAGCCCGAGAACGTGATGGTGCGTCCGGACGGCGTGCTCAAGGTGCTCGACTTCGGTCTGGCGCGACACCGGCGCCCCGCGTCCATCACGCAGCAGGACACCCTCACCAAGGTGGTGTCGGGAACGGTGCCGTACATGTCGCCGGAGCAGCTCCGCGGCGAGCCGCCCGATGCGGCTTCGGATCTCTTCTCGCTCGGCGTGCTGCTCTACGAGATGGCGACCGGACGGCACCCGTTCGCCGGCGACGAGGCCCCGTTCGCGGACGCCCACCGCATCCTCTACAGCGATCCCGTCCCGCCGAGTGGCCTGGTCGACCTGCCGGCGGGCTGGGACCAGTTGTTGTTGCAGCTCCTTCAGAAGGATCGCGCTCCGCGGCTCGCCTGCCGCGAGGACCTGCTCTCGACGCTGGATCTGGCCGGCGAATCCCGCGACGTGCAGCTCCTCGCGCGCGCCGAGCGCGCGCAGACGGCGGGGCGCGTGGTGGGTCGCGCGACGGAGCTGGCGGCGCTCGACCGCCATTGGCAGGCGACCGTGGCCGGCAAGGGACGGCTGGTGATGATGACCGGACAACCAGGCGCCGGCAAGACCACGGTGGTCGACCGCTTCGCGCGACGCCTCGACGACGAGCGGGAGGGGATGGTCGCGCTCGGACGCTGCTCGGAACGGCTGGGCGGCGGCGAGCCCTATCTGCCGTTCCTCGAGGCGATGTCCCGTCTGTGCGCGTCGCGGCACGGCGCTCTGCTTCGCACCGTGCTCAAGACCCGCGCGCCGTCGTGGTTCGCGCATCTGTTCCCGCTGTCGTCGTCGCAGAGCTCATCGTCACAGAGCTCATCGGCGCAGAGCGCTGCATCCACCAGTGAGTCGTCGCGAAGCTCGAGCGAACGGACCAGCGATGAGCTGGTCGTCGGCAGCCAGGAGCGCATGCGGCGCGAGCTCGTCGACGCGCTCGAGGAGCTAGGACGCAGCCATCCGATCTGCCTGGTGCTCGAGGACCTGCACTGGTCGGATCTCGCCACCACCGAGCTGATCGCGTACATGGGCCGGCGGGTGCGCGAGATGCCGCTGCTGGTGGTGGGCTCCTATCGACCGTCGGAGATGGTGCAGGCCGCGCATCCGCTGCGACCGATCCTGCTCGAGCTGCACGGCCACGGCACTTCGGCCGAGCTCAAGCTCGGTTTCCTCTCGGAGGAGGACGTCGAGGCCTATCTCGCCATGGAGTTCGTCGGTCACCGGCTGCCTGCCGGATTCGCCGCGTGGGTGCACAAGAAGACCGGCGGCACGCCGCTCTTCATGGTCGATCTCTTGCGCTACCTGGTCGAGCGGCGCGCGATGGTCGAGAGCGACGGCTGGCACCTGGTTCGGTCGGTGGCCGAGCTCGACGGAGAAATCCCCTCGAGCGTGCGCTCGATGATCGACCGCAAGCTCGAGTCGCTCGACGACGAGCAGCGCCGGCTCCTCGCCACCGCCGCCGTGCAGGGCGAGACCTTCGATTCGGTGACGGTGGGGGAGGTGAGCGGGATCGATCCTCTGCGGCTCGAGGACCACCTCGAGCAGCTCGATCGCGTGCACGGCCTGGTGCGGTTGCTGGGGGAGGTCGAGCTTCGCGGCGGCGACGTCACCATGCGCTATCAGTTCGTGCATGTCCTCTACCAGAACGCTCTCTACGACTCGACCAGCGGCCGGCGCCGCATGCTGCTGCACGCGCGCATCGGCGAGCTGCTCGAGGGCAGGGCGGGCGATCGCGAGGGCCCCACCGCGGCCGAGCTCGCGCACCACTTCGACCGCGGCCGCCGCATCCTCAAGGCGGTCGACGCCTATGTCGCCGCCGCGGATGCTGCGCTCGCCAAGTTCGCCCACGTGCAGGCGCTCGAGTACTGCGACCGCGCGCTCGCGCTGGTCGAGGCGCTGCCCGAAGAGGATGGCGGCGCCACCGTCAAGGGTAAGCAGCGGCTGCGGCTCCATGAACGGCGCGGCCGCATCCTCTTCTCCCTGGGCCGGTTCGGGGAAGCGGTGGTCGATCTCCAGGCGATGATCGACGAAGCCGAGCGTCTCGACGATGCCGAGGCGGTGGTGAACGGTCTCTTCGCACAGGCCACCGCACTGTTCTGGGCCAAGCGCGACGAGGAGCTGGCGGCTCCCATCGACCGTATCTTCGACCTGGCCGTTCGACACTCGCTTCCGGGTGCTCAGGCACCGGCGCGGACGCTCAAAGCCTTGAGCCAGATCGTCTATGGAGAGCTCGACTCGAGTGCCGAGCTCCTGCTCGAAGCGGAGCGCGAGGCTACCAGCGAGAACCTGCGCCCGGTCCTGGCGCAGGCGACGGTCCTGCAGGGAATGGTCGCCTTCTTCCGCAGCGACTACGAGCGCGCCACGCCGAAGCTCACCCGCGGCATCGAGCTCACGCGCGACGCCCACGACGGCTTCGGCTTTCTCATGGGTCGCTTCTTCCTCGGTCTGACGCAGGCGAACAGCGGATTCCTCGCCAAGGGCCTCGCCACCCTGGAGCAGGGTCTGCGCGAAGCCGAGAAGAGCCGCGACACGTTCTGGCTGGGGCGCTTCCCGAATTGCCGGGCCTGGATCTACCACGAAGCGTTCGAGTTCGAGCGCGCCCTCGAGCTCAACCGCGAAGGCGCGGTCATCGCGCAGGAGACCGGCTTCACCGAGCCCGAAGCGAACGCCAAGATCAACGTTGGGCTCGCCGCGCTCGAGCTGGGCGACTCCGATCTCGCTCGGCGCTCGTTCGCCGAAGTCGAGCGGCTGTTCAAGGGCGACGACTGGTTCAAGTGGCGTTACCGCCTGCGGCTCGACCTCGGCTGGTCGGCGCTGGATCTCGCCCGTGGCGACCTGGCCGCGGCGCGACGCCACGCCGAGAGCTGCCTCGAGAACGCGTCGCACGCGCAGTCGAAGAAGTACCTGGCCCAGTCGCACGCTCAGCTCGGACGCGTGGCACTCGCGGCCGGCGATCTCGGGACCGCGCAGCGAGAGCTCGAGACCGCGTGCACCCTGGTGTCGGACCTGTCGGCGCCGCTGGCGGCCTGGAAGATCCAGAGCGCGCTGGCGGATCTCTACGACGCCGCGGGTCGACCCGACGATGCGCGCACCTGGCGGGTGTCCGCTCTCCAGATCCTGCGCTTTCTCGCGCTCCACGCGCCCGAACCCCTTCGCGACGGGATCCTCGCGGGTCCGACAGCGCGCCGCCTGGGAACCTGAAGCCTGGTTTGCGGGGTCATTGAGCGCTTCCGGTAACATCCGCGCCGGCCCGGTAGCGAGATCGTTGCTTGGGGAGCTCTCATGAGATAGCGCCGCTCGATCGAAGCGGCGCCGGTGTTTTGGCAGGCAGGGCTCGTTTCAAAGCGTGGATCTAGTCCCCGCCATCTTCGCCGGAATCGCCACCGCGGCGGCCCTCCTCGGACTGATCGCGCTGCTGCGGCGCTACGTGCGCCTGCTCCGGCTGCTCGCCTTCCCTTTGACCATCGGCGCCGCCGCGATCGGCGTCTGGGTCTTCCTTCGGCTCAGGCCGGAGCACGTTGTCACCCTCGACTCGTTCTTCGTCTGGTTGGTGGCGTTCTTCCTCGGCGCGGCGTTGCTGCGGGTCGTCGGCCTCTACTACTTCGAGATCTACCTGCAGACCCGGCGTGGTCTGCGCCTGCCCCCGCTCCTCATCGGCGTCTCCTTCCTGGTCGCCTATCTCGTCGTCGCGCTGTTGATCTTCCGCGTCGCGTTTCCGAAGGTCGGCATCGCTCCGTTGCTGGCGACCAGCGCGGTCACCTCGCTGGTGCTCGGCCTCGCCTTGCAGCCGATTCTCGGCAACTTCTTCGCCGGCCTGGTGCTCACGGTCGAGCGGCCGTTCCGCATCAACGACTGGATCCGGGTCGGCGGCCCCAGCGGCATCGAGGGCCGTGTCGTCGACATCACCTGGCGCACCACGCACGTGCGCACGCGCGACAACGACAACCTGATCATCCCCAACGGCAAGATCGCCGAGACCGAGATCCTCAATTACTTCTATCCCCATCCGCTGCACATGGAGCGCATCCTGGTCGGCGTGCACTACCGGACGCCGCCGCACCGGGTCGAGCGCGCCGTGCTCGACGCCGCCTCGCGCGTCGAAGGCCTGGTCGAGAACCCATCGGCGCAGGTCTTCACGCTCCGCTTCGATGACAGCGCGATCACCTACGAGCTGCGGGTGTGGACCGAGGACATCGCCGCCTTGCCGCGCATCCGCAGCCAGTGCCATCGCGAGATCTGGGAGGAGTTCCGCCGCCACGACATCTCGATCCCCTACCCGATCCGCACCATCGAGATCGATCCGCGCGCGCGCACGGTCGAGGTGGTGAGCGCCGAGAAGCCATCGGTGGCGGCGGTGACCGCGAGCCTGTGGGTGGCCGAGGGTCCGGATCGCGGCAAGGCCATCGTGCTTCTCGACGGCATGTCCGCTCTGATCGGCCGTGCCAGCCACTGCGACCTCGCGCTCTCGGAGCAGCAGGTGTCGAAGGAGCACTTCAAGCTCGAGCGCGACGCCGGCGGTTACGTCCTGCAGGATCTCAAGAGCACGGTCGGCACCGTGGTCAACGGCGAGCGCGTCGAGCGTCAGGCGCTCCGTGACTTGGATAGGATCGCGATCGGCGAGACTGTCCTGATTTTCGAGCACCATGCCTGAAGGAAGCGCGGATCCCACTCGCATCGGCAACTACGAGGTGGTCCGCGAGATGGGGCGGACCGCCACGTCGTTCCTCTACGAGGCGGTCGAGCCGACGCAACGCCGGCCGGTGACGGTGGCTGCCACCGTGGATCCCGTGGCGAAGGACGAGGCGCGGGTCCGCGAGTTCTGGGACGAGGCGATGAAGCTCGCCGAGCTGCGTCATCCCAACGTGGCGCGCGTGCTCGATCGCGGCCGTCACGGCGACCAGCTCTTCCTGGTCGAAGAGCGGTTGACGCTCACTCCGCTCGACCAGTTGATGCGGCGGCGCCGGTTGTCGATCGCGGAGTCGCTCACCGTGTTCAAGGCCCTGCGCGACGCGCTCCAAGCCGCGCACGAGCGCGGCATCATCCACCACGACATCACGCCGGGGCAGGTGCTGGTCTCGGAGGACCTGGCGACCGTCAAGCTGCGCGGCTTCGGCATGCGCCACACCACCCAGCATCGCGGCGACGGCGCCACGGTTGCGACCACGCGCACCGTGTTCTCGGGCCTGAGCTACATGTCGCCCGAGCAGGCGAAGAACCTGGGCAACGCCTCTGCCCGCAGCAACGTGTATTCCGTCGGCGTCATCTTCTACGAGCTCCTGACCGGGCGCGTGCCGCGCGGCCGCGTCATGCTGCCGAGCCAGCTCAATTCGGAAGTGCCCTCGCAGCTCGATCCGCTGGTTCTGAAGTGCGTAGCGTCGCGCCCCGAGGAGCGCTACGCCGACATCGGTGAGCTCAAACGGCGCTTCGCCGCAGTCGAGGACCAGCTCCGCCTCGGTCTCCTCCACGAGCTCCAGGGCCTGCAGCGCTCGACCGCCAAGGCCTTCCGGCGCCATGATGAGGCCCCCGACGTCTCGACCGCGATCGACGTGCAGCGGCCCGACATCGAGAAGAAGCCGCCGAACAAGACGCTGTTGGTGGCGATCATCGTGGGTGCCCTGCTGATCGCCGCCGTGGTGGCGCTCCTTCTCCTGCGTTGATGTCCTGGAACCCCGAGATCGAGGAGCTGCGCCGGCGCGAGGAGCTGGCGCGTCAGATGGGCGGCGCCGAGAAGGTCGCGCGCCAGCACCAATTCGGCAAGCTCACCGTCCGCGAGCGCATCGCGCGACTGGTGGACGCCGGGACGTTTCACGAGATCGGCATGCTGGCGGGGCGCGGCGAGTACGACGAGGCAGGCAACCTCCTCGAGTTCAGGCCGTCGAACTTCGTGTTCGGCACGGGGTCGGTCGACGCGCGTCCGATCGTGGTCTCGGGCGACGACTTCACGGTGCGGGGCGGCTCCGCGGACGCGTCGATCCCGGGTAAGCGCGTCAAGGCGGAGGGCCTGGCGCTCGAGCTCGGGCTGCCGCACGTGCGGTTGGTCGACGGCATGGGCGGCGGCGGCTCGGTCAAGACCATCGAGATGGCGGGGCGCACCTACATCCCCGAGGTGCGCAGTTGGGAAGTGGTGGTCGAGCACCTCGCGGTGGCGCCCTCGGTATCGCTCGCGCTGGGCTCGGTGGCCGGCATCGGGGCGGCGCGCGT
>DATAFT010000566.1:0-4198 GCA_036257295.1 Thermoanaerobaculia bacterium | reverse complement strand
CCCGGAAGCATCGGCGGTCCGGCACTGAATCCGAGGATGCAGCGCTCGGCGAGCGCCAGGCTCTCGGGTCCGTCGAAGGGGCCGGGACCGGGCTTGTCGAGCCACGACGCGGTGCCGTCGTTCTCGTAAACGAACGACGCGAAGCCGGCCATCATCCGCTGCATGCCCTTCGGAGTCATCGCCGGCTGCCGGCCGTTCTTGGGCTCGTAGATGATCGAGGTCCGGAACTTGCCGTCGACCGTGAACGCGTCCGAGCCGCGGTCGATCCAGAACGCGTTGTAGCCGCCGACGTTGCCGGCGCCGAATTCGCTGCGCTGCTGATCGGGAGCGTTGAAAGGCGCCGCGCCCCCCAGCTTGGGCGCGTCGCGATTGGGGTCGCTGGTCGCCGCGGCGCGCGCCAGTAGCTCCTGCTCCTCCTTGGCCAGCTTGTCGGCTTCCTCCACCGTCATGTAGAGCTTGTCGCCGAATGCGGCAGGGCGATTGAGCGGCGTCAACGTGCCGCTGTCGTAGTTGCCGGACAGATCGGGACGTCCGGAAGCGGTGCGCGGCACCCCTTTATTGTCCGCCGCGTCGAGAGCCGCGGCCACCGCGAACCATGCCACCAACAAAGTCAGGATCAACGAGTTGCGACGCATGACGGCCTCCTTGCGGAGCGGCAGTTGCTCTGCTTGCAGTTTATCGCCGGCGACGGGTGGCTGTCGCGCGGCCCTTCATCGGCCGACGGGCCTTTCCCCGAGTGCGGTAACCCGAATCGTGCTCTACCCTTCTACTACTAGCCGAAGGTGAACCGACAACCACTACCAGCGAGGAACGACACCATGGCGACGACGACTACGACTCAGAAAGCGACGCTCGACAGCCTGCTGCGCGGCGAGATGTCCGCGATCGAGACCTATCGGATGGCGATCGAGAAGCTCACCGACTCGAAGGAGCCCGAGGCGGCGGAGCTGCAGCGCATTCAGCGCGATCACCGCGACGCGGCCGACGTGCTCTGGCACCGCCTCGAGAGCAAGGGAGAGCGGCCCTCCGAGGGCTCGGGGGCCTGGGGCGCCTTCGCCAAAGCGGTCGAGGGTACCGCCAAGCTGCTCGGGAACAAGGCGGCCCTCAAGGCGCTCAAGGAAGGCGAGGAGCACGGACTCAAGGAGTACGAAGGCGCGCTCGACGACGAAGGGATCTCGCCCGAGCTCCAGTCCGTCATCCGCCCGCTCCTCAGCCGCCAGCAATCGCACATCCAGACCCTGGACCGCCTACTCGCGACGGTGAAGTAAGGCAGCGTCCTTGGCGGCCGGCGCGCCGCTGAGCTCGCCCGACCGGCCCGAGCGGCGCGCGGCTACTTCGTGCAGCAGTAGACGCGCGCCGGCAGGATGTTGAAGGGGACGAACTCCTCTTCGACGGCGCCGAAGTTCTCGCGCAGGTGCGGCACCACCGCGCGCGAGAACTGATAGACGAGGAAGCGCCCGCCGGGCCCCAACGCGTCGTAGGACTTGCTCAGGATCTGCTCGCGCAGCTCGAGGCTGATGGTGCTGAACGGAATGCCCGAGACGATGGCGTCGGCTTCGACGCGCGCGAGCTCACGCAAGAAGGTATCGACCTCGAGCGCCGAGCCGCGCACGACGTGCAGCCGGGGGTCGGGGTAGTTGAGCTCGAGGAACTCGACGAACTGATCGTTGAGCTCGATCGCGATCAACTGCGCGTCGGGCCGCATCCGGCGCAGGATCTCGCCGGTGAAGGTGCCGACCCCGGGGCCGTACTCGACGATCAACCGGGCCGCGCCCCAGTCGACGTGCTTCAAGAGGTTGTCGACCAGGAACCTCGAGCTCGGGATCACGGAGCCGAGGACCTTGGGGAAACGAAGGAAGTTGCGGGCGAACAGCAGGGCCTGGTTGCGCGACGTCACGTGTCCATAGTACCTAGCTCGGTACCCACCTCGCTCTCCGGCGCGCTTTCGCGCCGGGCGCGGACGTGCGACACTCTGCGCACATGTCCCAGGTCCTAGGGTCGGCGGCCGGGAATCGAGCCACTTTCTACGGTTGGTACCTGATCGGGGTGGCCTGGCTGCTCTACGGCCTGCAGGTCGCCGGCTTCTACAGCTGGGGGTTCTATCTCCCCGAGATGACCAGGGACCTCTCGCTGTCGCGCGCCAGCGGCGGCGCGGTGTTCGGGGTTGCCACCTTCTGCGCCGGCGTCGCGGCGCCGCTGGTGGGGATGGCGATCACGCGGTGGGGCCTGCGTGCGGTGATGACCGCCGGCTTCGCGCTCTCCGGACTGGGCTACCTGGCGACCAGCCGGGCCCAGACCTTCTGGCAGCTCGCCATCCTCTACGGCGTGTTCACCGCCGGCACTCACGCCTTCGCGACCATCGTTCCGACTCAGACGCTGGCTTCGACCTGGTTCGTGCGCTACCGCGCGAGGGTGCTGGCGGTGCTGATGGCGTCGGGTGGCATCGCCGCTCCGCTCATCTACTGGAGCAACGCCAAGCTGCTCCAGGTCTCGACCTGGCGCACCGGCTGGGTGCTGATCGGCTTGCTCAACCTGGTTCTGGCCGCGATCGCGCTCGCCTTCGTGCGCGACTCGCCGGAGAGCATCGGTCAACGTCCGGACGGTGCCGCGCCCGACGGCGCCGCGGCACCGCAGCGCCCGAGCGCGGAAGGCAGCGCTCCCGCGGCGGCCTCGCCCTCGCCGGCGCTCGATGGCTTCACCACGGCCCAGGCGCTACGCACACCGCAGTTCTTCCTGATGATCCTGAGCGGTCTCGCCTACTCGGTGCCGTGGAGCGTGCTCAACAACCACAGCCGATTCCACCTGAAGGACATCGGCTTCGAGCTCGAGGCGGCGGCGGCCATCCTGTCGTCGATGGCCCTGGTCTCCACCTTCGGCCGTCTGAGCGGCGCGCTCGGCGACTTCCTCTCGCCGCCGCGCGTGCTCGGCGCCGCGCTCGCGCTCGAGGGCCTCGGTTGCGGCTTGTTCCTGATCGCATCGACGCCGGCGCTCGCCTACACGGCGGTGATCCTGATCGGCGTCGGCTTCGGCACCGCGTACATCAGCCAGGCCACCACCTTCGCGCAGTTCTTCGGCCGCCGCGCGTTCGCCACCACCACCGGGATCCGCATGTCGATCGGCGCGGTGTTCTCGGCGTTCACGCCCGGGCTGGCCGGATGGCTCTACGACGCCAACGGCGACTACGTGATCGCGTTCGTCGGCCTCATGGTGTTGAGCCTCGCCGGCGCGGCGGTCGCGTTCGTGATCCGGGCGCCGCGGCCGCCGACGCACCCCACCCTCGCCACGATGTCGATCGCGAGCCGATAGTCGCGGCCGCGGCGACCCGAAACGTCATGGCCGCGCGTCGAATCGACACCCACTTCCACGTCATTCCGCCCGACTACTCGGCCTGGCTCCGTAGCCGGAGCATCGAGGCGGGGGGCCTGGCCCTTCCGGAGTGGAGCCGTGACGGAGCGCTCGCGACCATGGACCGTTTCGGGATCGAGACCGCGATCCTGTCGGTGTCGACGCCGGGAGTTCACCTCGGCGACGACGTCGAGGCGCGGCAGTGGGCGCGAACGGTCAACGAGTACGCGGCGGACGTGGTGCGCAGCGCTCCCGATCGCTTCGGCTTCTTCGCCACACTCTGTCTGCCCGATCTCGACGGCTCGGTGGTGGAGCTCGAGCACGCGCTCGACCGGCTCGGCGCCGACGGCGTCGTGCTGCTCGCCAACAGTCGCGGCATCTACCTCGGCGATCGCGTGCTGGATCCTCTCTTCGACGAGCTCGACCGGCGCCGCGCGCGGGTGTTCGTGCATCCGTCGCACCTGCACGGCGTCGAGCCGCTGCGCGGGATCCCACCGTTCGTCGCCGACTTCCTGCTCGACACCACGCGAGCGGCCATCCGCCTGGCCGGGTCGGGCACGCTCGAGCGCTGCCCCAACGTCGAGATCATCCTGTCGCACGCCGGCGGGTTCGTGCCGTACGCCGCGCACCGGTTCGCCGCGGTCGCGTCACCGCGGCGCGATCCTGCCGACGGCATCGAGCAGCTCCGCAAGTTCTACTTCGATACCGCGCTCTCCGGCAGCCCGACCGCGTTCCCCAGCCTGCTCGCGTTCGCGGCGCCGGACCACGTGCTGTTCGGCTGCGACTGGCCCTATGCTCCCGACGCCTCGGTCGCCTACTTCACCGGCATGTACGAGTCGCACGTCGCCGCCGG
>DATAFT010000642.1:0-5082 GCA_036257295.1 Thermoanaerobaculia bacterium | reverse complement strand
CAGGCGCGCGAAGCGGCGCAGCTCGCGGCGGAACTGACCGTCGCCGTCCACGATCTCGTCGTAGCAGCCGCTGAGGCCGGAGTAGCCAGAGAAGAGTGTGCGTGCGCGACGGTCGCGACCGTCGCTGGCGGCCCGTCCGTCCCGGCTCTCCACGCGCGCGTCGGCGCTGGCCGCGGGGGTCGCTGAAAGTGGGGTTTCGGCGGTCATCGTGTTCGGTCTTCTTCGTCGGTCATCGCCAGCGCGCGACACCGATGCGCGGGCAGCGCTCCTCGATCGGACACCTCGAGCAGCGCGGCGAGATCGGGACGCAAGTGTGCTGGCCGAAGCTCACCAGCATTCGGTTCCAATCGAGCCAGTAGCGGCGCGGGAGCGCGCGGCGCAGCGCCGTCTCGGTTTCCGCGGGTGTGCGCGTCTCGACCAGTCCCCACAGATTGCAGATGCGGTGGACGTGGGTGTCGACGCACATCGCGGGCTTGGCGAACCCCTCGATCAACACCAGGTTCGCGGTCTTGCGACCGACTCCGGGCAGCTCGACCAGAGCGTCGATCGAATCGGGAACGCGGCCGCCGAAGCGCTCGACCAGGATGCGGCACGCCGCCTTGAGATTGCGCGCCTTGGTGCGGTAGAAGCCGACCGGAAAGATCAGACGCTCGAGGCGCCGCACCGGCAGGGCCGCGACCGCGGCCGGATCGTCCGCGACCGCGAACAGACGCGCGGAGGCGGTCGCCGTCACGTCGTCCTTGGTGCGGGCCGACAGCATGGTCGACACCAGGACGCGGAAGGGATCGCGCGCCTGCTGCGCGATCAGGGTGACGACCGGAGGCGAGACCTCGCGCAGATGGTCGCGCAGGCGCCGCACCACCCAGGGCAGGCGCCGTCCGTCGAGGGGCCGGGAGTGTGGCGGCAGGGCTCGGTGAGATGTCGAGGGCTGGGCCGACAGCATCGAGCCGGCATCATAAGACGTTCAAACGCGAACGAGGCACGCCGCTCCATCCCCTTTTGACATCGCTTCTCATGCTGCAGTAGCATCGACCGGGTCGATTCAGACTCGTTGCGACTTGGCCCTCCAGGGGGGAGGCTCTCTACATGACTGCCGCGCGGCGTCCCGTTCGTCAGGTCGAGCTCGTCGGCCGCAAGATCCGACGACTACGCAAGGAGCGCAAGCTCACTCAAAACGAGCTCGCCGCGCGTATCGGCATCCAGCAGTCCGACCTCTCCCGTATGGAGAAGGGCGAGTACCGCGTCAGCCTGGATACGCTGTTCAAGATCCTGGCAGAGTTCGACATCTCGATCGGAGAGTTCTTCGACGAGATGGCCAAGGACACGTTCACTCCACAGGACGTGAGGTTGGTGCGGGAGTTCAGATCGCTCGAGAAGGACGATCAGGACGAGGTGCGCGACTTCATCCAGTTCAAGCGCCACCACCCCGCGATCACGCACAAAGGGACCGACGAGCCCGAGGACTGATAACGAGGGTACTCCGAGCATGACGAGCCAGGAGCGTAAGGCGTTGGCGCGTGGGAGGCGAGCTCTGACCGAGGGCGTGCGCCATGCCAAGGCAGGACGGCTGGAGCGAGCCTTGAAATCGTTCTCGCGCGCCGAGGCGGTGGGCGCCGAGTGTGGTGACGAAGGGATGGAAGACCGCGCTCGGGTGTTCCGGATCGCGGTCGAGATGGAGATGGGAGTGCTGCAGGGCCAGGCGGCGACGCTCCAGCGCGTCCTCCTGCGCAGCCACGACCCCGAGATCTGCTTCTTCGCCGCTTACAACACCGCGCGCTGCTACGACCTCGAGCGCTCGTACCGCAAGGCCGCGTTCTACGCCCGTCAGGCGCTGCGCTGGGCCGGCCCCACCGGCCGCGCCGATTGCGAGGCGATGGCCCACAACCTGCTCGGCAACCTGCACCTGGTCGAGTGCGAGTTCGAGGCGGCGAGGAGCGGCTACGAGCGCGCACTGGAGTTGATGCCGGTGTCGCCGAGGATCGATCGCGCGCTGGTGCTCGACAATCTCGGCTACTGCCACCTCGTGCTCGGCAAGCTCAAGGATGGCTTCACCCAGCTTTACGAGTCGCTGCGCATGCTCTCGCGCCTCGACGCGCGGGACCTGCGGCCGCGGCCGCGACTGAGCCTCGCCTTCGGCTACCTCGAGATCGGCCGGTTCGACTACGCCGCGCGCCAGGCGCAGACCGCGCTCGACGAGGCGCGGCGCGCCGGCGACGAGACCTCGGTCAAGAACGCGCTCTACCTGCTCGGGCAGACCTACAACCTCGAGGGTGACGAGGCTCGCGCGCGCGACTGCTTCTGCGAGCTCCAGCGCACGTTCTACCCCGACAACGGCGCGATTCCCGACTTCCTGCTGGCGATCGACGTGCGTCGCATCATCCATCTCAAGGCCTAGGATGCGTCTCTTCCTCCAGCGATCGCCAAAATGGGCGGCGCTCGCGTGCGCCGTCGCGACGGCGTTGGGCATGGCGGGTCCGGGCGCGCCGGCCGCGCATGCGGGCGAGCCGGGCGCGCCCCAGTCGGCGGTCTACAGCTCACGCGGCGTGCGCTACCAGGCGGTGACGGGGAAGCTGGACGAGCTGTTCCCGAAGCCGGGCGCCGGCTCGTCGGTCGCGGGTGAAGCGCCGGCGCTGGCGATCGACGTGGTGCGTCCGGAGGGCGACACCGTCCGGCTGCTGGTACCCGGCACCGACGGCGACGATCTCGAGATCGAGCCGGCGCTGATCTACGAAGAGGCGACCTCGACGCTGTTCGTGCTGTGGCTCGCCCGCGCCACCAACGTCCGATCGCACGTGTTGCTCGGAGCTCTTCACTCCGAGGTCTGGAGCGATCCGATCTCGGTGACGCGCCAGGCGATGGTGATCGAGCGGCCGCCCACGGTGGTGCTGACGCGCGAGGGCACGCAGCGGACCGTCGTCCACCTGTCGTGGGCCGCGGCGGAGCCTGGCGGCATCCGCAGCTTCTACTCGCCGATCGTCCTCTCCTCGGGCAAGTACGCCGGGTGGAATCCGATCATCGATCTCGGACGCCTCGACGCGCATGCCGCCGCCGGCTCGACCTCGCCCCGGCAGATCTTTCTCGCCGGAGGCGTGGCCGACGGCGTCGATACGCGCTCGGTCGTGCTCGCGAACGCCAACGAAGCGACCGGCCACCTCCTCACCGTGCGCTCGCGCGTGCTGCCACTGTCGCTGGTCTCCTTCTCGGACGAGGCGCGCAACCACCTCATCGGTGTGGGCGGGGGTTGGAGACGCAATCCGCGCGAGTTGGCGGACGACGTCGCGGGTTACCTCGAGGATCTAGACCAGGAGGTCCACGTCGGCGCGCGCGCCTACCTCACGCGAGCCGCGCGCGCCTTCATCGTCCAGAACGCCGGCGTGATCACGCCGAACGAAGCGCTGGCCGACGCGCTGCGCAGCCACCTGCTCGAGGCCGGCGCCTCCCTGCTCGGACAGGAGTTCGAGGCCGCGCCCGAGACCTGCGGCCTGATCGAGGTGGGGCCGGACGACGCCGAGCAGGCGGAGCCCGCCGCGCACGTGCTCGAGGTCTGCCGTATCCGCGATCGGCCGCTGCCGGCGATCGACGGTGAGGAGATCGCGATCCGCGCCTCGCGAGACGGCGGGCTCGTGCTCCTCACTTGGCGCGCCGACGGAGCACTCTGGTTCCGCCTGAGCGACGGCGGAGTGTGGAGCGAGGCCCGGTCGATCGAAGCGGGCGCCGACGAAGAGCTGCTCTGGAAATCGCTCGGCCGCTAACTGCTCCCCTGCATCGTCCGCCCACGCCCTTGACGCCCCTCCGTGCGCGGGGCTAGCCTGCCGATCTCACTCATCGAGAGGAGACCGCATGGCGATGGACTTCCTCGCCCAGCACGCCGCCCAGAGGCCGAACCGCGCCGCCGTGATCCTGCACGACGGCCCCACGCTCACCTACGCCGATCTCGATCGCCAGGCCAACCGGCTCGCCAACGCGATGCTCGGACTGGGCCTCGCGAGCGGCGACAAGTGCACCACGGTCGGCTACAACTCGACGCACCACTCGATCGTGGGCGCCGCCGGCAGGCGCCTCATCCTGGTGTCGCTGCCGATGAACTACCGGCTGACGCCGGAGGAGATCGAGTACCAGCTCAACCACTCCGACACCAAGATCCTGTTCTCGGGGCCGGAGCAGGTCGAGAAGATCGAATCGGTGGCGGCGCGCTGCCCCAAGGTGCTCCACAAGGTGGCTTGGGGGATGGACGACGTGCCGAGGGGCTGGATTCGCTTCGACGATCTGATCGCGAGCGGCTCGGGCGAGCCGCCGCCGATCGAGGCCGGTCTCACCGGGCCGTCGATGACCTACACCGCGGGAACCACCGGCAACCCCAAGGGGGCCTATCGCGCCAAGGGCGCCGATCCCAAGGCGATCCAGGACCAGTTCGGCTGGTTCGATCTGAGGCCCGGCGACGTTCATCTGGCGGCCGGACCGCTCTACCACTCGGCGCCGGGCTCGTTCGCCGGGCTGCACCAGATCCTTGGCGGCACCGCCGTCCTGATGCGCCGCTTCGACCCCGAGCTCGCGCTGCGCCTGATCCAGGAGCACCGCGTCAACAACACCTTCATGGCCCCCACGCTCCTCAAGCGCATCGTCTCGCTGCCCGAGACCGTGCAGCGTTCCTACGACGTCTCCAGCATGCACTCGATCGTGGTGGCGGCGGCGCCGTGCCCGTTCGAGGTCAAGCGCCGCGTCATGGACCTGTTCGGTCCCGTGCTCTACGAGTTCTACGGCGCCTCCGAGACGGGCGTGAACACCTTGATGAAGCCCGAAGAGCAGCTCACCAAGCCCGGGTCGTGCGGCAAGGTGGTCGACGGCGTCGACATGAAGATCCTCGACGATCAGGGGAACGAGTGCGCGCTCGGCATCCCGGGCGAGATCTGGGTCAAGACCGAGTCGCTCATCACCGAGTACTACAACAATCCGAAGGCCACCAACGACGCCCGGCGCGGTGACTACTTCTCGGTGGGCGACATCGCCTACCGCGACGAGGACGGCTACATCTTCGTGGTCGATCGCAAGCGCGACATGATCATCTCGGGCGGCGTCAACATC
>DATAFT010000638.1:0-4180 GCA_036257295.1 Thermoanaerobaculia bacterium | reverse complement strand
GCCAGGAGCTGCATCGCGCCGTCGTCGCCCGAGCAGCGCGTCCGCGCGTAGCGCGCCGCGATGCGGTGAAGACCGCGGCCGAGCTTGAGACTCGAGCCGGCGGCACCCTCGATCGAGAGCTCGCCGCTTCGCAGCTGCTCGAGGAAGCGGCCGGCGCTCATGGGACCCTCGGCCTGGACCGAAGACCACGCGCTGGCGACGTAGAGGCCGCAGTGATCGTCGCTGCCCGCGGTCAGGTGCTTGCGCCAGGGTTCGTCGTCGCGCGGATCGAGGTCGTGGCGGTTGGCGAGCTCGTCGAGCTGACGCGCCGTGAGGTTGTTGAGCACGGCGCGCGTCACCATGGACTGCCGCGCGTCGTGGGCGCCGTTGAGTCCCTCGAAGCACTTGAACAGCACCAGCAGCTTCTCGACGTGCTCGAGGCGCAGCCGGCGGTCGACGCCGAACAGCGGATGCGCCACCGAGTGCGCGATGCGGTGGTCGTAGAGATAGTCGCGCAGCTCGTAGACGTCGTCGCGCAGACCCTGAATGTCGCGATGCTGTCGTTCGTCGATGCCGAACACCAGGCAGTGGAACGGACAGCCGTCCTCGGGAAAACGCACCGTGACCTCGCAGGAGAGAAAGGTGCCGGGCAGGTGCGCGATCTCGAGCGCGCCGTCGATGGTGTCGTGATCGGTGAGGGTGACCAGCGTCATCTCCCGCTCGCGACAGCGGCGGTAGACCACCAGCGGATCGGTGTAGCTCTCGGGGGCGCCGACCCGCTCGAGGAACCACTCGGTCGGCCGATTCGAGAAGCGGCTGTGAACGTGCAGGTCGGCTCTGGCGTGTAGCGTCACGGTGCATCCTCCTGCGGCGATCGCATTCGGCTCGGGTGTCGTGTCGACTCAGGCGGCGCGGCGTTGGAGCACGAGCTCGCCGTAGAGATCGAGCGTTCTCGATACCGTGGCGCGGTCGCTCCACTCCTCCTCGACGAAGCGGCGGCCGTCGCGGCCGAGCCGCCGCCGCAGCGCCGGGTTCTCGAGCAGCATGAGCGCCTGCGCGGCGAAGGCGGCGACGTTCTCCTCCACTACCACGGCGCCGCGCCCCGGACCGACGACGTCTCTGGTGCCCAGCACGGCGGTCGACAGCACCGGCACCTCGAGCGCCATCGCTTCGAGCAGGACCAGGCCCTGCGTCTCGGTGCGCGACGCGAACACGAAGACGTCGCCGGCGCGGTAGCAGTCGAGCAGCTCGCGCTCGCGATCGAGATAACCGACGAAGCGCACGTTGCGATCGACCCCCAGCTCGACCACCTGTCGCCGCAGACTCGACAGCGCCGGCCCGTCCCCCGCCAGGAGCAGGAGCACGTCGGGGAGAAAGCGGCGCACCACCGCCAGCACCTCGATGAGAAAGCCCACGTTCTTCTCGTGCGCCATTCGTCCGACGTGCACCAGGACCTTGCGATCGGGCTCGATGCCCATCCGGCGCCGGAACGCCTCGCCGTCGCCGCCGCGGATCTCCTCGAGCGGTACCCCGGTGGGGATGACCTCGACGCGCGCTCGCACGCCGTACTCGGCGAGCAGGTCGCTGATGGCGCGGGACGGCGCCAGCAGGGCGCTCGCCGATCGCGCTTGCCGCAGGTAGAACGACCGCGCCACGCGGCGCAGCAGTGGGCGAGGCAGCAGCGGCACGTAGCAGTGCAGGTAATCCTCGAAGTGCGTATGAACGGTGACCACCGTGGGCACCTCGAATCGACGCGCTACACGCCGACCCACCGCCTGGGCCACGAAGGGGGTATGGACGTGGACCAGGTCGGGGGGACGGCGATCGAGTCGAGCTGCCGCCGCGTGGGCCCGCCGCGGGTCCATCAGCCGATCCTCGGGATCGAACGGCACCGGATTCGAATGCACGCGGATCACGTGCTCCTCGGCAGCCTCGCCCCCGTAGTGCGGCACCAGCAGGTCGACGTGGTGACCGCGCCGCCGCAGCTCGCGCGCCGATCCCCGGATCGACGTCGACACGCCGTTGATGCGAGGGAAGTAGACGTCCGAGACGTGGAGCAGATTCATGGGACCAGCCAGACGATCGCCGCGCCGAGGCAGGCCCCGGCCGCGACGTCGCTCGGGTAGTGGAGCGAGAGGAACAGCCTCGACAACGCCACCAGGGCGGTGAAGGGTCCCAGGATCCAGAGCAGATCGGGGAAGTGCCCGGCGGCGACCATGGTGAAAGCGACCGCATGGAGCGTGTGGCCGGACGGGAAACTGTAGGTGTCGAGCGGAACGGTCAGCGCGTCGAGCTCGCTCGCCGCGGCGCTGGGCCGCGGTCGCGCGGTGGTCCGCTTGAGCAGCTTGTAGGTCGGCAGGCACACGCCGGCGACGCGGGCCATCTCCAGGGTGGTGGCCCACCCCGGCTCGCCGGCGACTGCAGGGAGCACGAGAGCGAGCGCGAGCCAGAGCCAGCCGTCGCCGGCCCGGCTCACGCCGACGAAAACCGCGCGTATGCGCCTGCTTTTGAGAAGTCGCAGGCGCAGGCAGATCGAGAGCTCGAACGCCGCCAGTCGATCGAGAACTGCCAGAGTAGAGGTAGCGTTCACCAGCCCTTTTTCTCCCGCTGGCATCGTGGCAACCCGAAGTGGAGCCGCCGAGGCGGGAGCGTCACACCCCGGTAGCGGTTCTGCACCGATCCGTGGCGATGATCCCCTTTGGACAAGGGAAGTTAGCCATAAAATGTCGTGAAACCATATTTGGTCGCACCGCTCCGACGCCGACTCCAGGCGCTACGCTGCTCTGATGCGCCATCTCCTACTGCTCCGCCACGCCAAGGCCGCCCGCCCGGAAGGAGTCCGCGACCACGATCGACCGCTGACCGGGCGGGGGCGGCGGGATGCCGAGCTGATGGGTCGCTTCCTGACCGCCGCCGAGGGGGCGCCGGACCTGGTCGTCACCTCGACGGCGGAACGGGCCAAGGCCACCGCCGAGTTGGCCAAGGAGGCCGGCGCCTGGCGCGCGGCGGTGCGGGAGACGCCGGCTCTCTACGAGGCGACGACCGAGCGCGCCCTCGACATCGTGCGCTCGCTCGAGCGGTCGCGCGAGACCGTGATGCTGGTGGGCCACGAACCCACCTGGTCGACTCTGGCCACGCTCCTGGTCGGCGGCGGCCGGCTGCGCCTGCCCACTGCCGGGCTCGCGCACGTGGCCTTCGACTGCGCCGACTGGACCGAGGTGGGGCCGCGCGCGGGAGTGCTCTACGCGCTGATCATCCCCGCGCTGCTGCGCGGAAAGAGTTGACGCCGACGCCGCGATGTGACAACTCGGTTTCGCTGGAGCGAACCGTCGCGGCTCTCTGCTAGGGTCATCGGATGCCTCAGGAAATGGTTTCGGCTCGAGCCGACGAAGTCGAGCAGCAACGCGAGATCAACCTCGAAGATCCCGGTCTCTACCTCAACCGGGAGCTCTCCTTGCTCCGCTTCAACGAACGAGTGCTCGAGGAGGCGCTCGACCCCGCCAATCCGCTGCTCGAGCGAGTGAACTTCCTCACCATCTTCTACGGCAACCTCGACGAGTTCTTCATGGTCCGCGTGTCGGGGCTGCTGCAGCAGCGCAAGGCCGGAGTGATCGAGCCGCCCCCGGACGGCATGTCGCCGGTCCAACAGCTTCAGACCATCCACGAGCGCCTGCTGCCGATGCTGCAGCGAGCCGACGATTGCTGGACGGGCGAGCTCCTGCCCGGCCTGGCCAAGAGCGGCATCCGCGTCGTCGGTCACCGCGAGCTCGACGACGCGCAGAAGTCCGCGTTGCGTCGCCGCTTCGAAGCCGAGATCTTCCCCGTCCTCACGCCGCTCGCGTTCGACCCCGGCCATCCGTTTCCGCACATCTCAAATCGCAGCATCAACCTGGCGGTGGTGGTGCGCGACCGCGACGCCGGCGAGAAGTTCGCGCGGCTCAAGGTGCCGGCGAACTTTCCGCGCTTGCTGCTGGTGGAGGCCGAGGCGAGCGCCGACGGCTCCCGCGCCTCGTCGATGCCGGGCGCGGCGCCGCCGGCGGAGACCACGCTGGTCTGGATCGAGGAGGTGGTGGCGGCCAACCTCGAGCGGTTATTCCCGGGGCTCGAGATCGTGGACTCCTATCCATTCCGCGTCACCCGCAACGGCGACTTCGAGATCGAAGAGGACGAGGCCCACGACCTCCTCACCGCGATGGCGGCG
>DATAFT010000634.1:0-5658 GCA_036257295.1 Thermoanaerobaculia bacterium | reverse complement strand
TCGGGGCGCGCCTCTTCCCGCGCGAGCCGCGGGATCCGTCGCGGCCCACGCTCGAGGTGGTGCGCGGCGCGATCGCGCCCTTCGATGAGTGGCGCCGCGAGATGGCGGAGCTCGCCGGCGGGTTGGCCGCGCTGGAGAGCGATGCGCCCGGTGCGGACGCGCGGGGCGCCGAGGCGCTCGCGCGCTGGTCCGAGCTCGAGGCACGGTTCCACGCGACCGGCGGCTGGGACGTCGACGCGCGCATCGAGCGCGAGCTGGCGCTGCTCGGCCTCGGGCCCTCCGTGCTCGAGCGCCCGTTCGCCACCCTCTCGGGCGGCGAGCAGACGCGCGCGTTGATCGCCGCGCTCTTTCTCGTCCCCGACGCCTTCGCGCTCATCGACGAGCCGACCAACCACCTCGACCTGCGCGGGCGCGAGCTGCTGGCCGAGTACCTGGCGGCGAAACCGGGCTTCCTGCTGGCGTCGCACGATCGCGTGCTGCTCGACGCCTGCGCCGACCACACCGTCTCGATCGAGCGCACCGGGGTGAGCGTGCTGCGCGGCGGCTACTCGGCCTGGAAGCGCGAGCGCGATCGCCGAGAGGAGAGCGAGCGGCACCGTCACGAGACTCTCGAGCGCGAGGTGGCGCATCTGCGCCGCGCGGCGCGCGATCGCCGCGCCGGCGCGGAACAGAAGGAGCGGAGCAAGCGCGGCGCCGGCGACAAGGGTTTCATCGGCCACCGCGCCGCCAAGCAGATGAAGCGCGCGACCGAGATCGAGCGCCGTGTCGAGCGCCGGATCGAGGAGCGCTCGACGCTGCTGCGCGACTGGGAGAAGGAGCGCGAGCTCGCCCTGCAGTCGCCGGCCAAACCGCTCGCCGTGCCGCTCAAGGTCTCGAACCTCGTCCTGCGCCTCGACGGCCGCATCTTGATCGATCGGCTGTCGTTCGAGCTGGTGCGCGGCGCGCGGATCGCGCTGATCGGACCGAACGGCTGCGGCAAGACCAAGGCGCTCGACGCCATCGCCGGAGAGCGGCTGCCCGCACCGTTCACCCTCGAGGGCGTGGTAGCTCTCGCGCCGCGTGCGCTGGTGACCCGGGCCCACCAGGTGCCGCGATGGCGCACCGGCTTCCTGCGCGACCGGCTGCGGGCGGATGGCATCGACGAGACCTGGTTCCGGCAGTTGCTCGGCGGCCTCGACATCGAGCGCGACCTCTTCGAGCACCCGCTCGAGACGCTGAGCCAGGGCCAGCTCAAGAAGGCCGACCTGGCTCGATCGTTCCTCGGCCCACAGGACCTCCTGATCTGGGACGAGCCGATGAACTACCTCGACGTGTTGACGCGCGAGCGGATCGAGGAGGCCATCCTCGGCTCGGAGGCGACGCTGCTGGTGGTCGAGCACGATCGCGCCTTCATCGATCGCATCGCGACCGAGGTGATCACGCTCGGGTCTTGACGCGGCGTCGTGGCTGTTGAATAATGAACGTGATGTTCATTATTAGACGACAGCGCGGGGCGCCGAGCGGACGATGCCCCAGGTCCTGAAGGAGTCGGTGCGCGAGAGCCTGGTCGCCGCGGCGGCCGAGGTGTTCGCGAAACGCGGCTACGAGCGAGCTGCGGTGGGGGAGATCGCCGCCGCCGCCGGCCTCTCGACCGGCAACGTCTACCGGTACTTCCCGGGCAAGCGGGAGCTGTTCGATGCGGTGGTGCCGCCCACGTTCGTCCGGCGCTTCCGTGAGCTCCTGCGGCGGAGGGTACGGGCGCTGAATGGGATTCGCGACGTGCGCGACCTGCCGCCGGAAGCGCCCTACCACCTGGCGTCCGAGGAGTTGCTGCGCTTCTGCATCGACCACCGGCTGGGGGTGATCGTGCTGCTGGCCCGCTCCGGCGGCTCGCGCTACGCGCGGTTCGCGGAGCACACTGTCGACGACCTGGTACGGCTGGCGGTGGCGCATTTCGAGTCCGTCGATCCTGCGCGAGCGCGCGAAGTCGAGCTCCGCCGAACGACGCGGTTCGACCTCACCGAGATCTACCGCGCCTTCGTGCAGGTCCTGGTCGCGATCCTGGTGCGGTTCGAGAGCGAAGCGTCCATTCGCGAGGCGGTCGCGGCCTATACCCGCTACCACCTGGCAGGCCTGAAGAGCTTCTTCGAAGGAGAGTGAGCGATGAGTCAGACGTCAGCCGTTGCCGAGACGACTACCGAGCGGTCCGCATCGCGGACGACGTTCCCAGTGGGCTACCGATCGTTCCACGCCGACCCCTCGATCAACTTCGAGCTCAACCGCTGGCTGGGCCCGCTGCCGGAGCAAGAGCTGCGCGCCGCGGCGCCACGGATCGCGTCGCTCGCCGACTGGAAGATGGTGATGCTCGAGCTGGCCCAGCGGGCGGAACGCGACGCCGAGGTCGCGGCTGACAACGCGCGCGCTCGCGAGCGCACGCGCGCGGCCGCCTTCTACTACCGCGCTGTCGAGTTCTTCCTCGACGTGAAGGATCCCGACAAGGACCGCGTCTACCGTCGCTTCGTCGAGCTGTTCGATCGTTCCGTCGCGGCGATCCCGCACCGACGCGACAGCGTCCCGTTCGACGGCGGCTGGCTGCCCGTGATTGTCCTGCCCGCTCGCAGCGGACCGTCGCGAACCACGATCCTCTTTCACGGCGGCTTCGACTCGATGCAGGAGGAGCTGTTCGACTGGGCGATGGTGTTCGCCGAGGGCGGCTACGACGTCGTGCTGTTCGAAGGCCCCGGGCAGGGCGCGGCGCTACGCGAGCACGGACTGGTGATGCGTCCCGACTGGGAGCGCCCAGTGGCCGCGGTGCTCGATCATTTCGCCATCGAGCGCGCCACTCTCTTGGGCATCTCGCTCGGCGGTTATCTGGCACCGCGAGCGGCGGCCTTCGAGCCGCGAATCGAGCGCGTCGTGGTCTGCGACATCCTCGACGACTTCTTCGAGTGCTTTACCGCGCGCGCGGGGGAGCCGGTCGCGCGCGCTCTCACCGAGCTGCTCGCCGCCGGCGCCCGAGTCGAGACCAACGCGCTGCTCGAGCCCGCGATGCGGGAGAGCCCGGCGACCGGGTGGGCGATCCGCCACGGCATGCGGGTGGCCGGAGCCGCCGACGCCTACGAGTTCCTGCTCTGGCTGCGGGAGATGAACACGGCGCCGTTCTCGGATCGCGTCACGCAGGACGTTCTGCTGCTGGCCGGCACCGAGGACCACATCGTGCCGATCCATCAGCTCTGGCGCCAGTCGCAGAACCTCCGACGCGCGCGCTCGCTCACCACCCGCGTCTTCACCGCGGCCGAGCAGGCGCACAACCACTGCCAGATCGGCAACATCGGCCTGGCGCTCGATTTCGTGAGGAGCTGGCTCGACTTCCAGACCGGCCACTATTCGTGATGAAGTGGTCGTCGCTATGCGCCGTCTGCGGCGCAGAGAACAAGCGAGCGGAGGGCGCAGTGGTGACCACGCCCGGAGCTCGCCCGCGAGAAGACCGCTCGATCTCATCTACGGCGTCGACGAGACGCCGCCGTGGCGCGAGCGCCTGGGGCTCGCCGCGCAGCACGTGTTGGTGCTGTCGGTGGGCTGGATCTTCATCGTGCTATCGGTGACGATGGGCGGTGGCACGTCGGTGCAGGCGGGTGACGTCATCCGCATGTCGATGATCGCGTCCGGCGTCGCGACCATCCTGCAGGCGAGAACGCGGGGGCCGGTGGGCTCCGGTTTTCTCTGTCCCTTCAGCGCCGGGCCCGCGTACATCTCCGCGTCGGTGGCGGCGGGAGCGGCCGGCGGGCTGCCGCTGGTCTTCGGCATGACCGCGATCGCCGGCTTGTTCGAGGGCCTGCTGTCGCGTCTCAGCCGCCGGCTACGCGCGCTCTTTCCGCCCGAGGTGACCGGGCTGGTGGTGGCGATGGTGGGGATCGAGCTGGTCGGGCTCGGCGCGCCACGGTTCATCGGGCTCGACCGGTTGACCCATCACCTGGACCCGCGGGCGTTCACCCTCGCCTTGACCACGCTGGCGACGATGATCGTCCCGACGGTGTGGGGTAGAGGGAAGTGGCGGCTTTACCCGGTGCTGCTGGGAGTGGCGGTCGGCTACACGGTCGCGTCCGTTCTCGGCCTGTTCACCGTCGATCATCTGCGGCAGGCGCTGGCGGTGCCCTGGATGAGTCTCCCCCGACGCGCGGTGTCGGGGTTCGCATTCAGCGCGTCGCTGCTCGCGCCGTTCCTGATCGCGGCGCTCGCCTCCTCGCTCAAATCGGTGGGTGACCTCACGCTGTGCCAGAAGATCAACGACGCCGACTGGAAGCGCACCGAGATGACGTCGGTGGGCGGTGGGCTGCTGGCGGGATCGATCGCGACCACGCTCGCGGGCGTGCTGGGAGGCCTCGGTCAGTCGACGTTCTCGAGCAACGTCGGCTTGTCGGCCGCGACCGGCACCACCAGTCGCTCGATCGCGATGCCGATCGGCGCGGCGGTGGTGGCGCTCTCGTTCTTTCCCAAGCTGGCGGCGGCCTTCACGTTGATGCCGGATCCGGTGATGGGCGCGATGCTGGTCTACGTCGCCTGCTACATGATCATCGGCGGCCTGCAGGTGCTCACCTCCCGCATGCTCGACGCGCGCAAGACGTTCGTGGTCGGCGTGGCGCTCTTCTTCGGAGCGTCGAGATGGTGCCCGGCCTCTACGCCGATCTGCCGCTCGTGCTCAAGCCCATGGTGGAGACCTCGCTGGCGCTCACCACGCTGCTGGCGGTCGTGCTCAACCTGCTGTTCCGCATTGGCATCGCCAAGCGCGCCGAGCTCGAGCTGCGCAAGGGCGACGATCCGGAGCGCATCTTCGCGTTCATGGAGCGCAACGGCGGCGCCTGGGGAGCGCGTCCCGACGTCATCCGGCAGGCCGCGATCGCGATCAACGAGTGCTACGAGATCATCGTGGGGGCGCGGCTCACAGACGGTCCGATCGACGTGGTGGCGCAGTTCGACGAGTTCAGCCTCGACCTCGAAGTCGCCTGGGACGGCCAGCCGATGCTGTTCAGCAAGACGCCCCCGTCGAAGACCGAAGTGGTGCGCGATCCCTCCGGCGCGGTGCGCCTCGCCGCCGTCGTGATCCAGCGGCTGGCGACGCGGGTCGAGAGCCGGGAGAAGGACGGCCGCTCCCGCGTCCTGCTCCACTTCGAGCACTGAGCCGCCGCCGTCCCGCTGGTTGCGCTGGCGCGCGGTTTTGGACGAGAGTAGAGACGTGTCCATCTCGATTCGCGAGTATCGACCCGCGGACCTCGATCGCTGCCGCCAGCTCTGGCGCAGTCTCACCCAGCGCCACCGCGACATCTACGAGGATCCGACCATCGGCGGCCCCGACCCCGGCCTCGAGCTCGACGCCTACCTGGGGCGGCCCGACCTGCATCGGCTCTGGGTCGGCGAGGACGAGGCGGGCCAGGTGGTCGGACTCTGCGGTCTCCTCCTGCACGACGAGGAGTCCGAGCTGGAGCCGATCGTGGTCGATCCGCCGTATCGCGAGCGCGGTATTGGCGCACGGCTGGCGCAGCAGGCCATCGCAGAGTCCCGTCGTCTAGGAGTCAAGTACGTCAACGTCCGGCCGGTGGGACGGAACCTCGAGGCGATCCGTTTCTTCCATCGCGAGGGATTCCGGCTGCTCGGCCGATTCGAGCTCTCGATCGCGCTCGA
>DATAFT010000603.1:0-2851 GCA_036257295.1 Thermoanaerobaculia bacterium | reverse complement strand
TTCTACGATGGAGTGCGCGACCTCGAGCCGTGGGAGCGGGAGGAGATGAAGGAAATCGCGATCGATGACGCGGCGATGGCGAAGGAGCTCGGCGTGCCGGCGCTCGCCGGCGAGCAGGGGTTCGCCACCCGCGAGCGCATCGGCGGGCGCCCGACCTGCGACGTCCACGGCATCTGGGGCGGCTACCAGGCCGCGGGCGCCAAGACCGTGCTGCCGTCGCGCGCCGGCGCGAAGTTTTCGATGCGCCTGGTCCCCGATCAGGAGCCCGGGCGGATCAACGAACTGGTGATGCGCCACCTCGAGCGCGCGGCGCCGAGCGGTGTCACGTTCACGGCGAAGACGCACCACGGCGCGCGGCCGATCCTGATCGACGCCAAGGGCCCGATGATCGAAGCCGCGATGGACGCGATGGAGGACGTGTGGGGTCGGCGGCCGGTGCGGGTGCGCGAAGGCGGCTCGATCCCGGTGGTCGCCACCTTCGTCGACGTCCTACGCGCGCCGGTGCTGTTGCTCGGCTTCGGCCTGCCCGACGATCGGCTGCACGCTCCCAATGAGAAGCTCGACTTGGGGCAGTACGTCGGCGGTATCCGATCGACCGCGCGACTGCTCGATCGCGTGGGAGCCTTATGAGCCTGCTTCGCCGGGACAGTTCGACCGCCGACTCTCGCCAGGCCGAGCCGGCTGGCCCGAACCAGGAGCGCGAGCTCAAGTTCGCGCTCGCGGGTCAGTCGCTCGACGAGGTGCGGCAGCGTCTCGCCGAGGCCGGCGCGCAGCGCAAGCGGGCGGCGGCGCGCGAGTGCAACTGGGTCTTCGACCGGCGCGACGAGCTGTTCGGGTCGAGTCGCCTGCTGCGCTTGCGCACCGATGGCTCCGGATGCCGGCTGACGTTCAAGGGACCGCCCCGCTTCGAAGAGAACCTCAAGGTGCGCGACGAGATCGAGGTCACGGTCGCTCACGCCGAGGCGATGCGCGACCTGCTGGTGCGGCTCGGCTATCGCGTTGTTCGCCGCTACGAAAAGGTACGCGAGGAGTGGCAGCTCGGCGGTGTCACGGTGGCGCTCGACCACACTCCGATCGGCGACTTCGTCGAGTTCGAGGGTGACGACGCGGTGCAAGCGGCGACGCGCATGGCCTTCGATCCCGGCACCGCCGAGCGCCGCTCCTATCTGCGCCTCTACGAGGACTGGCGCCGCGATCGCCCCGAGCTGCCCGCCGACATGATGTTTTAGGGCGGACGGCGATGACCCGCCCGCGCCTGCGCGCCGTCGTCCTCGCCGCCGGGCTCGGAACACGACTGCGGCCGCTGACCGCGGTGCTGCCGAAAGCGCTCCTTCCGGTGCTGGGGCGACCGCTGATCGCTTGGACGCTCGAACGCCTAGCCGTCGCCGGCGTCGAGGCGACGGCGATCAATCTCCATCACCGTGCCGACGCGATCCCGGCCGCACTCGGCGACCGCTTCGATGGCATGCCGCTGGTCTACTCGCGCGAGCCGGCGATCCTGGGCACGCTCGGCGCCCTGCACCCGCTGCGCGATTTCCTCGCGCCCGCCGATCTGGTGGTGCTGGTCAACGGCGACTCGCTGTGCCGCTGGCCGTTCGAGGAGCTGATCGCGCGGCAGGCAGCGCCGCGATGCGCACAGCCGCCGCTCGCGACTCTCCTGGTCTCCTCGACCGCGGACACCGGCGCCTTCGGTGGCGGCGTGGCGGTGAACGACGCGGGAAGGGTCGTTACCTTGCTCCCTGGGGAGAACCCTCATCGGCGCTTTGTCTTCATCGGCGCGCACGTCTTCGCGCCGTCGCTCGCGCTCGAGGCGCCCGGCGCGTTCTCCGACATCGTGCGCGACCTCTACGAGCCGCGCCTCGCGACCGGAGCGCGGATCGACGCATTGACCACCAGCGCCCGCTGGCACGACGTCGGCACGCCGGGGCGCTATCTCGACGCCGTGCTCGATTGGGCCGCGCGTGAGGATCCGGCGCGAGATCCCGAGCAACCGGTGGTCGAAGCGGGCGCCGCCATCGACGCCGGCGCGAGCGTGCATCGCTCCCTCCTGCTCGGCGGCGCGCGCATCGGGAGGGCGAGCCGGCTCGATCGCGTGGTGATCGGTCCGGGAGTGGAGATCGAAGCGCGAAGCTCCCTCGAGAGCGTTCTGGTGACTCAGCGGTCGTGGGGCCTCGCTCCCGAGAGCCGCGAGGACGGATGGCTGGTCTACACGCCGCTCGAGCCGGCGGCGGTGGTGCGCACATGACCGCCACGCAAGAGATCTACTTGCTGCTCATCGCGGCGGTGGCGCTCGAGCGGGTGGTAGAGCTTCTGATCACCCGTCGCAACCTCGCCTGGGCGCGCGAGCACGGCGCGCGCGAGCACGGGCACGACCACTACCCCTGGATGGTGGCCACCCACGCTTCGTTCCTGGTGGCCTGCCCGGCCGAGGTGATCCTGCTCGATCGTCCCTTCGTCCCGCTGCTGGCCGGGCCGATGCTGGTCCTGCTCGCCGGCGCCATGGCGCTGCGCTACTGGGCGATCGCCACACTCGGCCGTCGCTGGACGACCCGGATCCTGGTGATTCCGAGCCTTCCGGTGGTGACCGGCGGCCCCTACCGTTGGCTGCGCCATCCCAACTATCTGGCGGTGGTGATCGAGGTGGCGGCGTTGCCGCTGGTCCACACTGGCTGGATCACGGCGGTGGTGTGGAGCGCCGCCAACGCTTTGGTCCTGCGCGCGCGAATCAGAAGCGAAGAGGCGGCGCTGCGCCGAGACAGCGACTACGACCGCGCCATGGCCGGACGGCGCGCGCTGGTCCCGTCGCCGGAACCGGGAGCGATGAGCGAGCGATGACCCGACGGGTGAACAC
>DATAFT010000580.1:0-4995 GCA_036257295.1 Thermoanaerobaculia bacterium | reverse complement strand
ACCGCGGTGGCGATGGTGACCGACTACGTGTTCGGTGACGATGCCGCGGTGCGCTGGTCGTTGCTGCTGGTCGGCATCGTCACGCACGTCGGCTGCGTCACGGCGCTGGCGCTGGGGCTCAAGCCGTTTCGCGCCAGTCTCGATCGAGCCGCTGAGGTCTCGAGCGCGTAGCATGGAAGGCGTATGCGCTACCTCGTCACCGCCAAGGTCAAGCCGGGTCAGTCGGCCGAGCTGCGGAAGGCCATCGCGCAAGAGACCCTCGGCCAGGGATCGATCGCCGAGGGCGAGTACCTGCGCAACATGAGTCTCGCCCGCCAGCGCGCGGACGGCCGCGTGCAATGGGTCGAGGTCTGCTTCTGCTCGACACCGATCGCCGAGGAGCGTCCCTACTGGGAGGAGTATTTCGATCTGTTACGGGTCCAGGACGCCCATCCGCGCTCGAAGTGCCGCGACTGGAACGGCAGCGAGCCGTGGGCCTGCGGCGATTGCGACTGCACCGCGCGCCTCGAGCAGCGAATGGAGACGTGGGGTGCCTCGTTCTCCGAGGCGCTCGAGGCCGACCAGGACTGAACCGGGCCTGAGCCGCGCCTCCTTTCGGCGGCAGATACAATCCGCCCCCGTTCCACGGCAATGAGGGGCATCCGCATGAATCGACGTCCGGGACGCGCCGCGCCAGCGGCAGTGGCATGCACTCTGGCGTTCGCCACCGCCGCCGGAGCGCAGACGACGGCGACCGCCTTTCGGGGCGCCGAGGTCCACCCGATCTCCTCGCCCACCATCGCCAACGGCGTGGTGGTGGTCGAGAACGGCAAGATCGTGGCGGTGGGCACGGCGGCCTCGGTGCGCGTGCCCCGCGGCGCGCAGGTGATCGACGTCACCGGCAAGGTGATCCTGCCGGGCCTGATCGACACCCACTCGCATCTCGGCGGCGGCGCAGCCGGCGGTGACGACTCGGCGGCGCTTCACCCCGAGGTGCGCACGCTCGACGGCATCGACATCTTCGACCCGACGTTCAACCGCGCGCGCTCGGGCGGCATCACCACGCTCAACGTGATGTCCGGCTCGGGTCACCTGATGAGCGGACAGACCACCTATCTCAAGCTCCGCGACGGCGCCACCAAGATCGAGGACTGGTTGTTCTGCTCCGATCCGCTCACCGAGATCTGCGGCGGCATGAAGATGGCGAACGGCACCAACTCGATGAAGGACCAGCCGTTTCCCGGAACCCGAGGCAAGTCGGCGGCGATGGTGCGGGCTCTCTTCGTCAAGGCGCAGAGCTACCGCCAGAAGGTCGAGGCGGCCGCCGCGGATCCAGAGAAGGAGCCGCCGGACCGCGATCTGGGGATGGAGGCGCTGCTCCAGGTGCTCGACGGCCGGCGCATCGTGCAGCACCACACCCACCGGCACGACGACATCCTCACCGTCATCCGTGTCGCCAAGGAGTTCGGCTACCGGCCGGTGCTCCATCACGTGAGCGACGCCTGGAAGGTGGCCAACGAGATCGCGGCCGCCGGCCTGCCGGTCTCGCTCACCGTGGTCGACACGCCGGGCGGCAAGGAAGAAGCGCTGGGCCTTTCGTTCGACAGCGGCGCGGCGCTCGAGCGCGCCGGCGTCGACGTGGCGTTCAACACCGACGACTGGATCCTCGACTCGCGACTCCACACGCGCAGCGCCGGCCTCGCGGTGCGCGCCGGCATGTCGCGCGACAAGGCGCTCGAAGGGCTCACGCTCGCCGGCGCGCGCATGCTCGGGCTCGACTCCCGCGTCGGCTCGCTCGAGCCCGGCAAGGACGCCGACCTGGTGGTCTTCTCGGGAGATCCGCTCAGCGTCTACACCCACGTCGAGCAGACCTGGGTGGAAGGGACCAAGATTTTCGATCGCGCCGATCCGGAGCAGCGCCAGTGGGCGACCGGCGGATACGGCGTCTATTCGAGAGGCGGGGGCCATGACGAGGACTGGTAGGGGCGGGCGCCCCGCGCGCGGGCGCAAGCTTCTCTCGCGAAGCGGCTGCCGCTTCGCGAGTGGCCGCCGTGGAGCCGAAGGCTCCACAAGAACTGCGCCCCTACTGTGGTTGATGCTCATGGGCGCGGGCGCGGCAGCTTCCCACGCCCAGGTGGCGGTGCGCGGTCAGGTGGTTCACACCATGGCCGGAGCCGCGCTGCGCCCGGGCGTCGTCATCGCGCGCGACGGCAAGATCGACTGGGTGGGCCCGGCGGCGCAGGCACGCATCCCCGACGGCTTCCGCGTGCTCGAGGCCGCCGTGGTCACGCCTGGTCTGGTCGACGCCCACTCGGTGGTGGGCCTTGCCGGCATCCTCAACAATCGCTCCGGCGGCAACTCGCAGGTGATGGATCAGGATCAGCTCGAGCTCTCGACCGCGATCCAGCCTCAGTTGCGCGCGGTCGACGCCTACAACGCCCGCGAACAGCTGGTGGCGTATCTGCGCTCGTTCGGCGTCACCACCGTGCACACCGGGCACGGGCCGGGCGCGCTCGCGAGCGGTCAGACCATGATCGTGAAGACGCGCGGCGAGACTGTCGACGAAGCCGTCGTCGAGCCACTGACCATGATCGCGTTCACGCTCGGTCCGGGTGTGAGCTCGCGCTACAAGTCGCCGGGAACGCGCGCCAAGGGTGCGGCGATGCTGCGCGCCGACTTGATCAAGGCGCAGCGCTACGTCGAGAAGCAGGGCGGCGACGATCCGGCCAAGCGACCCGATCCCGATCTCGAGCTCGACGCGCTCGCCAAGATCCTGCGTCGCGAGGTGCCGGCCCTGGTCACCGCGCAGACCGCGACCGAGATCATGACCGCGCTGCGGCTGCAGAAGGAGTTCGGGTTCGATCTGGTGCTCGACGGGGCGGCCGAGTCCTACCTCGTCCTCGACGAGATCCGCGCCGCGGGCGTGCCGGTCCTGCTCCACCCCACCATGGTCCGCCCGGGAGGCGAGCTCGAGAACGCGGCGTTCGACACCGCCGCGAAGCTGCGCGACGCCAAGATCCCCTTCGCGTTCCAGAGCGGCTACGAGTCGTACGTTCCGAAGACGCGCGTGGTGTTGTTCGAGGCGGCGATCGCGGCCGCCAACGGGCTCACCTTCGACCAGGCCCTGGCCGCCATCACCATCGACGCGGCGCGCATCGTCGGCGCGGGCGAGCGCGTGGGTTCGCTCGAGCAGGGGAAGGACGCCGACTTCGCACTTTTCGACGGCGATCCGTTCGAGTACACCAGCCGCGTTTGCGGCGTGGTGATCGAGGGCGAGGTCGTCAGCGAGCAGTGCCGCTGAAGCCGCGACGCTCCGCGGCGACGACCGCGCCAGCCCCATAGCAGCTCGTCCCGACCGAAGCGCCGGTCGGGAGGCCGGGCGCTTCGCCTTCACGCCCGCGAGCGTCGGCGAAGGAATCGGTCCCGCGGCACGACTAAGGAACTAGATGAAAAGCCCCGCGGAGCACGATCGACGCCTGATGCGTCGTCTGGAGCAGGGAAACGAAGAGGCGTTCCGGCAGTTCTTCGACGCCTCGTTCCCTCGCCTCTACCGGTTCGCGCTCGCCCGCCTCGACGGCGACGTCGAAGCCGCCGCCGACATGGCGCAGGAGACGCTCGTCCGCGGGCTCGATCGGATGAGCGAGTTCCGCGGCGACAGCTCGCTCTTCACCTGGCTCTGCGGCATCTGCCGCCATTGCATCGCCGACCTGCGGAGGCGCGCTCCGGGGCGTCACACCGAGGTCGAGCTCGAGGAAGACGCGCCGGCGGTGCGCGCGGCGCTCGAAGCCCTCTCGGGCGGTTCGGCCGCCGGTCCCGAGGCGTCGCTGGCGGCGCGAGAGCTGCGACGACTGATCCACGCCACCCTCGACTCTCTCCCGGCGCGCTACGGCAGCGCTCTCGAGCTGCGCTATCTGGACGAGTTGCCGGTGCCCGAGGTGGCGAAGCGCCTGGGGCTTCCCTACAAGGCGACCGAGTCGCTCCTGTCGCGGGCGAGGACGGCGTTTCGGGACGGTATCGAGCGCGTGCTCGCGTCGTCGCCGCGGCGCGCTTTCAAGGTGGTGAGCACGCCATGACGAATCCGGACGATCGACGCGAAGACGACTTCGATCTCGCGGCCCGGCTGTTGCGCGCCGCCGGCAGCCGCGAAGCTCCGCCGCCGGAGCTCGAGGCCCGGGCACGCGCCGCCGTCGAAGCACAGTGGCGCGACCGCGTCGCCGCCAAGCCAACGCAGCGTCGAGGCTGGACGATGGTCGCCCTTCCGATCGCCGCGAGCCTCGCGATCGCGGCAGCCGTCGCACTGTGGTGGACACGCATGGATGCCGGCTCATCCGGCTCCATGCCGGCGCCGCCGCCGGTGGCCGCGGTCGCGCTCGTTCGCGGCGACGCGATCTCGATCGCCGGCGACGATCCAGCGACCCGACGAGCGCTCGCGGCGGGCGCGAGCCTTGCCGCCGGATCGCGGATCGAAACCAGGGCCGGCGCCGTGGTCGCGCTCGCGCTCGACGACGAGACCTCGGTCCGCATCGCGCCCGAGAGCAGCGTGGTGCTGGCGGCGCGCGGGCGCCTCGAGCTGGAGCGGGGCCAGGTCTACGTCGATCATCGCGGCGAGCGGTCGGCCGAGGGGATGGGCGCCGCGCTGGAGATCCACACCGAGCTCGGTGTCGTCACGGAGGTGGGGACGCAGTTCGAGGTCGCGGTTGCGGGCGGCACGCTGCGTACACGGGTCCGCGAAGGCGTCGTCGCGTTCACGACCGGGAGCGAGCGCTACCTCGCCGCGGCCGGGTCCGAGCTCGAGTGGGCCGCTCCGAGCGGCGCCGCGCGGCGCCAGATCGCGCCGTTCGCGGACGTGTGGAGCTGGACGCTCGAAGCGGCGCCGGCGCTCGACCTCCAGGGGTGGACCCTCGATCGGGTGCTGACCTGGGTGACGCGCGAGACCGGACGCCAAGTCGTCTTCGCCGATCCCGCCTTGCACGCCCGTCTCGGCGGCGAGCGCATCGCCGGCGAGCTGCGCATCGG
>DATAFT010000560.1:0-3748 GCA_036257295.1 Thermoanaerobaculia bacterium | reverse complement strand
CGGGAGTCCTCGCATTGGTGCCGCGCGCCCGGAGGTGCGGACATGATCCGGAAGCTCAAGAGTGGTGAGTACTGCCTGTACTCGCGCAAGAAGGATCCCAAGACCGGCAAGCGCAAGAACCTCGGCACGTTCAAGACACGCGCGGCGGCCGAGAAGCACGAGCGCGCGGTCCAGTTCTTCAAACGACGCTGAGCGTCGCGGCCCGCATGCGTCTCCTCGTCATCGAAGACGACCGCAAGGTCGCGAGCTTCATCCAGACCGGTCTCGAGCAGGAGGGCTACCCGGTCGACTTGCTCCACGATGGCAGCGGCGCCGGCGAGCAGGCGGGCGCCTTCGAATACGACGCGGTGGTGCTCGACTTGATGCTCCCCGGTCGTTCTGGGTTCGAAGTGCTGCGCGACATCCGCGCGCGCAAAGCCGAGCTTCCGGTGCTCATCCTCACCGCCAAGGACTCGGTCGAGGAACGTGTGGCGGGTCTCGACGGCGGTGCCGACGACTACATGACCAAGCCGTTCGCGCTGGCCGAGCTCCAGGCGCGGTTGCGCGCGCTGCTGCGGCGCGGCGCGCCGCGCGAGAGCACGCTGCGCCTCGCCGACCTCGAGGTCGACACCATCCGCCGGCTGGTGCGCCGCGCCGGCCGCCGCATCGATCTCAAGCCCAAGGAGTACGCGCTGCTCGAATACCTGCTGCGCAACAGCGGCCGCCCGGTGACGCGGTCGCTCATCATCGAGCACGTGTGGGACATCCACTTCGACAGCGTGTCGAACGTGGTCGAGGTGCACGTCAACTCGCTGCGCAACAAGATCGATCGCGGGTTCTCGCCGCCGCTGATCCACACCCTGCGCGGCGTCGGCTACATGCTCGCGGAACAGTCACCTTGAGTCCTCCGCGCCCAGAACCCCCATGGGCCAGGCTCAGCCTCCGCGGCCGGCTGACGCTGGTCTACACCGCGGTGTTCGGGTTGTTGCTCACCGCGATCGCAGTGGTTTCCTACCGCGTGCTCGCGCGCCAGCTCGACGCGGACGCCACCGAGAACCTTCAGGAGCTGGCGTCGGGCCTCCACGGTTACCTGCGCTTCGAGTCGGGCGAGCCCGAGCTGGCATTCGACCGTGACGATCCGGAGCAGGCCGCGTTCGTGCGTGAAGCCACGCGCTACTACCAGCTCTTCGAGGCTGACTCCGGGCGTCAGGTCCTGCAGTCCGAGTCGCTCGCTCCGCTCGGGCTGCACTTCACGCCCGCCGAGGTGCGCGCGTTTCGCGATCGAGCCTCGCTGGCCGACTTCGCCACCGACTACGGCAGGGTCCGGATCTCGAACAGTCTGGCGCCGGCGCCGTGGGGCGACACCTACCTGCTGCAGGTGGGCGTCTCCCTCGACGCCATGGATCACACGCTCGCGCAGTTCTTCGATCTCCTGCTGTGGACGGTGCCGGTGGGCCTCGGCGCGGCCGTGCTGGCGGGACGATGGGCCGCTTCGCTCGCGCTCGCGCCGTTGTCGCGCCTGGCCGCCACCACGCGCGCGATCGACATCGGCGAGCTGGCGCGGCGCCTGCCGGTGCCGGGAACCGCCGACGAGCTCGACGAGGTGGCGATCGCCTTCAACGACGCGCTGGCACGCGTCGAGCGCGCCGTCGGCGAGATGCGGCAGTGGAGCGCGGCGCTGGCGCACGAGCTGCGGACGCCGCTCACGGCGTTGCGTGCCGAGATCGAGACCACGATGCTGCAGTCGGACGAGGGCGCCGCCGGGCACCGGCTCGGGGCTCGATTCGCGAGCCAGCTCGAGGAGATCGACAAGCTCAAGCGCGTCATCGATCAGCTCCTCACGCTCGCTCGCGCCGAGGCCGGCGAGATCGCCGTCGCTCGCGGTCGCGTCGACCTGGGCGCGCTCTGGTCCTCGTTGCTCGATCAACTCGATCTGGTGGCGCAGGCGCGCGCGATCGCGCTCGAGTACGAGATGGCCGCGAACGTCGTCGTCCTCGGCGATCCGAGCTGGCTCGAGCGGCTGCTCTTGAACCTGGTCGACAACGCCATCAAGTTCACTCCCGAGCGCGGCCGAGTGGCGGTCAGACTCGCAAGCGCCGACGGCGCGGCGATTCTCGAAGTGCGCGACAGTGGGATCGGAATCGCGCCGGAGACGGTGCCCCACATCTTCGATCGGTTCTTCCGCGCCGATCCCGCGCGCTCGCCGGCGGCCGAAGGCGCCGGGCTCGGTCTCGCCTTGGTCAAGTGGATCGTCGAGCAGCACCGCGGTCGAATCTCGGTCGAGAGTGCGCCGGCGCGTGGCTCGGTCTTCACGGTGCGGCTCCCGCTCGCACCCTCGCGGGCCTAGGGCCTGGCCGGTCGATCTCGCCTCTCATTAAGCGGAATTAATCTCCGCTTAAGCGTCTCCTCACCTCCAAGCAGTCCAATAGCTCCCGACGAGGAGCAATTCAGGCGCCCAGCGCGCCGGGAGGTGAACGTGATCGGCATCCTCAAGAAGACAGCACCGTTGGCAGCGTTGCTCGTGGTCCTCGGCGCCGGATCGGCAAAGGCCGCCGTCGTCGAGGCGAAGGTTCCGTTCGATTTCGTCGTACGTGGCAGGACTCTCCCAGCGGGCGACTACCTGCTGGAGCGCGACGACAACCAGCCGTCGTTGTTGTTCATCCGCGGCCAGGACGGCGCGCGGACCAACATGATCGTCCTCACCGAGCCGGCGGGCGACCGCGATCCTGCCGGCGAGACCCCGGTCGTGCGGTTCACGCGCCGGGGCTCGGAGTACTGGTTGGCCGACGTCTGGCGTTCCCGCAACGAGGGGTGGGAGATCGAGCTCGGGGCAAGGGAGAAGTAAATCGGCTCGCAACAAGCAAAGGAGTAGCAGCATGCGCATCACCGCAACCAAGTGCCTATTGGCGGCGACGCTCGCGATCGTCCCGGCTACTTTGTTCGCAGCGGCACCGCCCGCCAAGGCGCCGGCCAAGGCGACGACCAGCCATCCGACCAAACCGGCAATGGCGGACCACGCCACCACCGGCGTGGTCAAGTCGGTCAATGCCACCGGCCTGACCATCACCCGCTCGGGCAAGGAAGCCGGCGAGATGAGCTTCGTCCTCAACTCATCGACCAAGCGCGACGGCAAGATCGAGGTCGGTGCTCCGGTGTCGGTCCGCTATCGCGAGAACGGGGCTTCGCACGTGGCCACTGCGATCTCGGCTCAGCATGCCAAGCCGCAGTCGACCAGCAAGAAGCCGTAACTTCCTCCGGATCCTCTGGTGAGGGGGGCCGAAGGAGGGCCGCAAGGCTCCTCCTTCGGCCTTTTTTCTTGCGCCCTCCCGCTGCGGCGGGGTCAGCGCGACTGCGGCGCGCCGAAGAAGAACGGGCTCGACCAGGCTCGCCCGCCGTCGAGCTGGGTGACGCGCAGATATACATAGTCACCCGGCTCGGCCTCCTCCATGTCGCTCCACTCGAACTCGCGATCGAGCGGCGCATCGGGATCGACGGTCTGGAGGAGGATGCGGTCGGTGTGCACGTCGACCGGCAGCTCGTGCTCCATCCTGCCGTCGGCCATCCGATCGAACGACAGCGTCGCTGCCACCGCGGGAATCTCCTGGAGCGGACGCACCAGTACCGGCGCGGCGCGCCGCTCCCTGGCGGCCTCGAGGGCGAGTTCGAAGCGCGTGCTGGAAGTGGCGCGGTCGAGCTCGACCAGCATCACGTCGCGCCGCCCGCGGGTCTCGGTCTGGAAGCGGATGAGCGCGGGGTCCCGATCGTCGAT
>DATAFT010000543.1:0-7421 GCA_036257295.1 Thermoanaerobaculia bacterium | reverse complement strand
GTCGCGCTGTCAGCCGGGGCACTCGGTCTGCTGTGGGCCGAGTTGGCGTGGGTGGCGCCGATCCGAGCCAGCCCGGGCTGGGATCTCGAGCGGCCGGTCGACGCGCTGTTCGTTCCAGACGATGCCTGGGAAGCGAGAGATGCCGACTGGTCCGCGCGAGGGCGGATCGAGCGCCTGACTCAGCAAGGCAGAAGCGAGACGCTGGACCTCGCGGTGCGCGCCTCGATCTCGGCGGACGCCCTGCCGGCGCCAGCGTCGGTCTATCGGATGGTGGGATACCTGCGCGCGCCGCTCGCGTTCTACAACGGCGAGCCGACCTGGACCGGGAGCTGGCAGCTACGCGTGAAGAGCGCGCGGTTCGTCTCGCCGGCCGAAGCCGCGCGCCCGCCGTCGATGGCGCAACGGGCTCGCCACCGCCTGATGGCGGGGCTCCACGGCGCGGGCAAACCGGCGACAGGCGCGGCCCTGCTGGAAGGACTGCTGCTGGGGCGAACCTCGGCGCTGCCGGAGGATTGGCAGCGGGGTCTTCGTCGCACCGGGCTGATGCACTTGTTCGCGGTATCCGGCCTGCACGTGAGCCTGATCGCGGGGGTGGTATGGGCGGTATTGGCGCCACTACGGGCACCGGCGCGAGCGTCCGCCGCGCTCCTGGTCGCGACGGCCTACTCGCTGCTGGTCGGTCTCGGCCCCACCGTCCTGCGCTCGTTGTTCATGCTGGGGGCGGTCATCGCGGCGCGCCTCTCGCGTCGCGCTCCCAGCTCGCTCAACGCGCTCGCGCTCTCGGCGGGCGCCCTCACCGCCATGACTCCCGCGCTGGTCGACGATCTCTCGTTCCAGCTCACGGTGGCTGCGACCGCCGGCGTCGTCGGGCTCGGTCCCTGGTTGGCTCCTCGCTGGGGTCGGGGAGCTCTGGCGAAGGCGCTCGCCATCTCGGTGGGAGCGCAGCTCGCCACCCTGCCGTTCACCATCCCCGCCTTCTCGCAGATGCCGCTGCTCGGAGCCGCGCTCAATCTGGTCGCGGTTCCATGGACCGGGCTCTGTCTCATCGTCGGCCTGGTATGGGCCGTGGTGGCGTTGATCGATCCGGCGCTGGGCGCCGCGCTGGTCCCCTGGTTCGATCCGCTGGCCCGGCCGTTCGGCTGGGTCGCCGCTCTGCCGCCGTATCCGTTGGTCTCGGTGCCAGTCGCGTTGGGAGCGGCCAGCGCGACGCTGCTCGCGATCGTGCTGCTCGGCGTCGCGTCGCGACCGCGCTCGCTCTTGGTGGTGGCGCCGCTCGTCCTCGCGCTCGCGGTGATCGCGCGGCCGCGCGGATTCGAAGCGACGCTCCTCGACGTCGGCCAGGGCGACGCGATCCTGTTGCGCGACGGCGCGAGCGCCTTGTTGATCGACGGCGGCGGGTGGCCGGCCGGAGATTTCGGCGGACGCGTGCTGTTGCCGGCGCTCGCTCGGCTCGGGGTGAGGTCGCTCGAGGCGGCGGTGGTGTCTCATCCCGACGCGGACCACTGCGCCGGGCTCGCCGACCTCGCCGCCTACATCCCGATCGAGCAGCTCTGGATCGCTCCGGGCTGGAGGGAAGCGCCCTGTCTGCGACGGTTGACGACCGGTCGGCTGGGCAGCGTTCGCGTGTTGTGGCGCGGCGACCACTTCGAGTGGCGCGGCTTCTCGCTCGAGGTGCTCCATCCCACCCCCGGCGAGCGCGGCGCCGGCAATGACCGGTCGCTGGTCTTGGCGGCCCAGGCCGGTGGGCGCTCACTGCTCCTGACCGGCGACCTGCCGGAAGACGTGGAGACGGTCCTCGTGCGCCGTCGAGTGCTGCACCCGGTGAGCGTGCTCAAGGTCGCGCACCACGGCAGCAGGAGCTCGACCTCGTTGCCCTTCCTGTCTTCGACCGCGCCGCGCTGGGCCTTGATCTCGGCGGGCAGGGACAATGCGTACGGTCATCCGTCAGACCTCGTCCTCGAACGCCTCGCGCGGCGCCACGCTCAAGTGTTGCGCACCGATCGCAACGGGAGGATTCGGCTGCGCTGGCACGGCGGCGGACCGTTGCGGGTCGAGGTGAGCCGCGCGCCGGTTCTGGGCGCCGCGCGCGAGCGCGTGAGGCTCGGGCCGCCGCGCCTCGTATTCGACGGCTAGCTCCGCGAATGGTGTTTGCCATTCGCTCGCTAGCTTTGCGGTCGGCGCCGCGGACGGCGCGGCTACGCCGGTACACTGCCGCATCGATGAGCTCGACGCCGGTGACGCTCGCGGTGGTGGGGCCCACCTGCACTGGTAAGAGCGCTCTCGCGCTGGCGCTGGCGCGACGCCTCGGCGGCGAGTTGGTGAACGCCGATGCCCTCCAGGTCTATCGAGGCCTCGACCGCGGCACTGCCAAGCCCGATGCCGCGGCGCGGGCCGCGGTGCCGCATCATCTCCTCGACCTGCTCGATCCGCGCGAGCCGTTCTCGGCAGGGGAGTTCGCGCGCCGGGCCCGCATCGCCATCGCCGACATCACGACGCGCGGTCGGGTGCCGATCGTCGTCGGCGGCAGCGGCCTCTACTTGCGCGCACTGTGGCGCGGTCTCGCTCCGGTGCCGCCGGTGCCGGGCGAGGTGCGCGCGGAGCTGGCCCACCGCCTCGAAGTGGAAGGCAGTGCGGTGCTCCACGACGAGCTGAGGCGGCGCGACCCGGAGCTCGCGGCGCGGCTCACCCCTGCCGACCGGCAACGAGTGGTGCGCGGCCTCGAAGTGCTGGAGGCGACCGGGCGTCCCCTGTCGAGCTGGCAGCGCGAAACGACGCCATCCGGACCGCTTGCGACGATCGTTCTCGGATTGACGCTTCCGAGAACGCTCCTGTACGATCGCATCGCCACCAGGGCGTATGCGATGCTCAGCGGCGGGTGGCTGGACGAGATCCGACAGCTCCTCCGCGACGGAGTCCCCGAGAGCGCACCTGCGTTCCAGGCCATCGGGTATCGGCAGCTACTACGTCATCTAAGGAACTCGTGCACGCTCGAGCAGGCGATGGACGACACGATCAGAGCAACCAGACGGTACGCCAAGCGGCAGGAGACCTGGTTCAGGAGGGAGAGGGTGGCCGCTTGGTTCCGCTCCCCCGACCTCGAACGCCTCGAGCACGACGCGATCGAGTTTTTGTTGCGCCAAGGTATCGGGGGTCATTGAGATGTCCAAGCACAACATCAACATTCAGGACGGCTTCCTGTTCCAGAATCTCAAGGAGGCCAAGGAGCTCACCATCGAGCTCACCACCGGGCGCACCTTGGTCGGCAAGCTGAAGCGGTTCGACCGCTTCGCCGTCGTGATCGAGAGTTCTGGCAAGGAGATCCTGGTCTACAAGCACGCCATCGCTCAGATCGCGAGTGCTGGATCCCACCCTTAGCCATCTCTGGCCCCGGACCTCGAGCCCAGGACCGGGTCTGAACCGGCGTTTCCCTCGAGCAGCGCGGCGTCCTGCCGGTTTCCTCGGCCTTCTCCTGCTGGCCGCCTACTTCGTTCTGCTCAGCGGTTGCGCGTCGAGTGACGCGGAGGCCCCCGCTCGCCGCAGCGTGGTGCCGCCCAACGCGTTTCTGCTGCCGCCGACCGAGGGCTGGGCCGGCGCGCTCGACGGCGCGCAGCGCGAGGCGTTGAACGGCGCCTTCACGGCGCTGTCGCGCGAGGGGGACACCGCGGCGGCGCTCGCCGCGGCCGACGCGCTCCTCGCACAAACGCCCGACTATCCGCCGGCGCTGCTGTTGGCCGCACAAGCGGAGCTGGTCCGGAACGCTCCCGCCGAGGCGAGGAAGCTCCTCGAGAGCTGGGTCGGCGGGCTTCCGAGCTACCGCGCGGCGCGCCTGTTGTGGGCCCGCGTGCTGGAGCTCGGCGGCGACGCGGCGGGGGCGCACGCCGAGTATCGCCAGCTCGCGGGCGACCTGCCGATCGCTTCGGAGCGAGCCCGTGCCACCCGGGAACCCGCGGTTGCCGCGGCCCAGGCGGCGCTCGCCTCGGCACTCGCGGCCGGCCGCATCGACCAGGCCCGCTCCTGGGCGGACCGGATCGCGGAGTGGGAGTCTCCCGACTCGACGGTCGCGCTCGACGCCCGCCTCGCGGTGGCTCGCGCCGCGGGCGACGAGCAGACGGAGCTCGAGGCGCTGCGCGGGCTGCATGACCGCGGCCGCTCCGATCGTGAGCTGCTCGAGCGGCTGGCGGCCCTCGAGCTCGAGCACGGCGACGCCGATCAGGCGCTTCACCTGCTGGAAGGCTTGGTCGCCGACGCGCCCGAGGACGAAGCGCTGCGCAGTCAGCTGGCCGCGGCGCAGCTGCGGTTCCGGCTCCGGCTCCTCCCCGAGAACGTGCAGAAATTGGCAGCGCGCCCCGAGCTCTCACGCGGCGACTATGCGGCCCTCCTCTACTGGGTGGTGCCGGGCGTGCGTCTCCAGCCTCAGGGCGGCAGCGCGAGGATCGCGAGCGACGTCATCGATCACCGCTGGCAGCAGGAGATCATCCGCGTCGTCAACCGGGGCCTCATGCGCGTCGACGCCGAGATGCACCGTTTCGAGCCTGATCGCCCGATCACGCGCACCGAGGCCCTGCGCGGCGCGCTCGAGGTCGCTGCCGGCCGTCCTGGCGGGGACTGCGCTCGCGGCGTCGCCGCCAGTCCGTCGCCGGGCGCAACTTTGTTGTGCGATGCCGCGACGCGGTGTGGGATCCTCGCGGACGCGGCGGAGTGCCTGCCGCAGGCGCGGCTCTCGGGAGGTGAAGCGTTGGAGATCCTGGGACGCGCGCTGTCGCTGCAGAAGACGGAGTGACCGGATGACGCAGTTCGCGCACCTCCACCTCCACAGCCAGTACAGCCTCCTCGACGGCGCCAACCGCATCGACGACGTGATCGCAGGCGCGGTGGAGAAGGGGATGCCCGCGATCGCGCTCACCGATCACGGCAACATGTTCGGCGCCATCGAGTTCTACGACAAGGCCAGAGCTGCCGGCATCAAGCCGATCATCGGCATCGAGGCGTACGTGGCGCAGGGGTCGATGCACGATCGCGATCCGCAGCGCGGGCGCAGCAACCATCTGGTCCTGCTGGCGAAGAACGCGACCGGCTACCGCAACCTGCTGCGGCTCACCACCAAGTCCTACCTCGAGGGCTTCTACTACAAGCCGCGCATCGACAAAGAGCTGCTGCGCCAGTCGAGCGATGGATTGATCGCGCTGTCGGCTTGCCTCAACGGCGAGGTGAGCGAGCAGGTCCTGGCCGGCTCCGAGGATCGGGCCAACGCGGTCTGCAAAGAGTTCCTCGACATCTTCGGCGAGGGCAACTACTTCCTCGAGCTGCAGGACCACGGCATTCCCGAGCAGCGCGATACCAACGAGGTGGTGCGACGCCTGGCGGCGCGCAACGGTGTGCCGCTGGTCGCCACCAACGACTGTCACTACCTCAAGCACGAGGACTCGTTCGCGCACGACGTCCTGCTCTGCATCGGCACCCAGAAGACGCTCGACGACCCCGACCGCCTGCGCTACCACGGGCAGCAGTTCTTCTTGAAGAGCGGCGAGGAGATGCTCCAGGCGCTGCCGGGGGACGGCGCCGCGATCGAGAACAGCGTGCGCATCGCCGAGGCCTGCAACCTCGAGATCCCGACCGGGAGCTTCCACCTCCCCGAGTTTCCGGTGCCGGGCGGCGACACGCTCGACTCCTATCTCACCAAGGTCGCGCGCGAGGGCCTCGCGGTGCGGCTCGACAAGTTGCGCCGCTCGCCGAACGCCTTCGAGCGCCACTCGCCCGAGGTCTACGCCCACCGCCTCGAGACCGAGCTCGAGGTGATCGTGCGCATGGGGTTCGCCGGGTACTTCCTGATCGTGTGGGACTTCGTTCGCTACGCCCGCGAGCAGTCGATCCCGGTGGGGCCGGGTCGCGGCTCGGCGGCCGGCTCGCTGGTGTCGTACGCGCTGGGGATCACCGACATCGACCCGCTGCGCTACGAGCTCCTGTTCGAGCGCTTCCTCAACCCCGACCGCATCTCGATGCCCGACATCGACATCGACTTCTGCATGCGGCGCCGCGGCGAAGTCATCCAGTACGTGAGCGAGAAGTACGGGCGCGATCGGGTGGCGCAGATCATCACCTTCGGGACGCTGGGCGCCAAGGCGGTGCTGCGCGACGTCGGCCGGGTGCTCGGTGTTCCCTACAGCAAGATCGACCGCGTCGCGAAGCTGGTCCCCGACATGACCAAGTCGCTGTCGGAGGCGGCGCGCGAGATCGAGGCGCTCAAGCAGGAAGCGGCGCGCGACGTCGAGGTGGCCAAGATCGTCGAGGTCGGCAGCCGGCTCGAGGGGTTGACGCGGCACGCGTCGCTGCACGCCGCCGGCGTCGTCATCGCGCCCCGCGCCATCGAGGAGCTGGTCCCGCTCTACAAGACGTCCAAGGACGAGATCGTCACCCAGTGGGACAAGGACGTGGTCGAGAGCCTCGGGCTCCTCAAGATGGACTTCCTGGGGCTGCGCACGCTCACCGTCATCGACGACACCCTGAAGACGCTGGTGCATCTCGGCAATCCGCTCGACCTCGACGAGGTGCCGCTCGACGATCCCGGCGTCTATCGGCTGTTCTGCGAGGGACGCACCAACGGCATCTTCCAGTTCGAGTCGCGCGGCATGAAGGACCTGCTGCGCCGCGCCAAGCCGTCGAAGTTCGAGGACCTGGCGGCGTTCAACGCGCTCTACCGTCCGGGCGCGCTCTCGGTCGGCATGGTCGAGGAGTTCATCCAGCGCAAGAACGGCCAGAAGCGGGTGCGCTACATCGTCCCCGCCGCCGAGCCGATCCTCTCCGAGACCTACGGCGTCATCGCCTATCAGGAGCAGGTGATGCAGATCGCGGTCACCATGGCGGGCTTCACCGCCGGCGAGGCCGACGTCCTGCGCAAGGCGATGGGCAAGAAGAAGCCGGAGGTGATGGAGAAGCAGAAGGAGAAGTTCCTCACCGGTGCGGTGACGAAGGGTTACCGGCGCGAGCAGGGCGAAGAGATGTGGAACTACATCGAGCCCTTCGCCGGCTACGGATTCAACAAGAGCCACAGCGTGGCGTACGCGATGCTGGCCTACAAGACCGCCTACCTCAAGGCGCACTTCCCGCACGCCTTCATGGCCGCCATGCTCACCTCCGAGATCTCCAACACCGACGAGGTCTCGAAGTACGTCCGCGAGTGTCACGACCTCGGCATCGTCGTGCTGGGGCCGGACATCAACCGCAGCCGCTGGCAGTTCACCGTCGAAGGCAAGGCCATCCGCTTCGGTCTGGGGGCGGTCAAAGGAGTGGGCGAGGCCGCCATCGAGGCGATCCTCGACGCGCGGCTGCGGGTCGGCCGCTTCCGCGGGCTCTACCATCTAGTCACCGAGGTCGATACCCGCGTCGTCAACCACAAGGTCTTCGAGTGTCTGGTCAAGGCCGGC
>DATAFT010000474.1:0-8257 GCA_036257295.1 Thermoanaerobaculia bacterium | reverse complement strand
TCAAGCGTGCGAACGTTGGCCCCGAGCGGCTACGGGAATCAGTGGTGAGAACAAACCGGTAATTCGTTTTCCGCTCCCCGCAGAGGGCGTCACAACGCGGAGCGGTGCGGACTCGGGTATATACGCCCGGGTGAAGTTTTCAATAGGCTGTGCCGACCATGAAACCGGAATCGGATCTACGTCGCACGGCGGTCTGCAGTCTGGCGTTGGTGGTTGGAGCGGTGGGTACCGGCGCTTGCTCGCGCCAACCCGAAACGGCGGTCGCGCCGCCGCAGCAGGAGGCCGCCGCGCAGGCCAACCCGCTGCGCGACGCCTACTTCGGCGATCTCCACGTCCACACCCGCTTCTCGAGCGACGCTTTCATCTTCAACACGCGGGCGACGCCCGACGATGCCTACAGCTACGCCAAGGGCAATCCCATCCAGCACGCGGGAGGGTTCGAGGTCCAGCTTTCGGGGGAGCCGCTCGACTTCCTGGCGGTGACCGATCACGGCGAGTATCTCGGCGTGTTCTCTTCGTTCACCGATCCGCAGAATCCGTTGGCGAAGATGCCGTTCGCGCAGCGAGTGCTGGCGGCCAAGGACGCCCCCGAGATCCGGGCAACGTTCCAGGCGATGCGCCAGATGCGCGTGAGCGGCGAGCTGGCCAAGGAGCTCGAAGGCTGGCAGCCGCTGCACAAGTCGGCGTGGCAGGAGGTGATGGCGGCGGCGGAGCGACACTACGAGCCGGGAAAGTTCACCACCTTCATCGGCTACGAGTACACCTCGGCGCCCGAGTCGCAGAACCTGCACCGCAACGTGATCTTCCGGGGCAAGGGCCCCGATCTTCCCTTCACCGCGCAGGACTCGAACAACCCCGAGAAGCTGTGGGCCTGGCTCGACGCGCGCCGCGCCGAAGGGATCGAGGCGCTCGCCATCCCGCACAACTCGAACGGCTCCAACGGCCAGATGTTCCGGCTGGAGACCTTCGACGGCGAGCCGCTCGATGCCGCGTACGCCGACCTGCGGATGCGCAACGAACCGCTGGTCGAGGTCACGCAGGTGAAGGGCACCTCCGAGACCCATCCGATGCTCTCGCCCAACGACGAGTGGGCGAACTTCGAGATCATGACCCTGCGCATCGCGACCACCATCCCGAGCGACCCGCCAGGCAGCTACGCCCGCGAAGCCCTCGGGCACGGACTCGAGTTCGAGGAGAAGAGCGGCTTCAACCCGTTCAAGTTCGGTCTCATCGGTTCGAGCGACACGCACAACGCCGCCGGTTCGTTCGACGAGACCAACTACTTCTCGAAGGTGGGCAGGATGGACGACGAGCCGGTCGAGCGCGGCTCGGTGCCTCTCGCCGAACCGCGCGAGGGCGGTGAACGCTACACCGACCAGTACTACCACCTGTGGGGAGCTTCGGGGCTCGCCGGGGTATGGGCGGAGGAGAACACGCGTGAGTCGATCTACGACGCGCTGCGCCGCAAGGAGACCTTCGCCACCAGTGGCCCGCGCCTGCGAGTCCGTTTCTTCGCCGGCTACGACTTCGCCGACGGTCTCGGGAGCGATCCCGGCGCGGTCGCCGCGGCCTACCAGGGCGGCGTGCCGATGGGCGCCGACCTGATCGCGCGCGGCGACGCCGCCCCGCGCTTCCTGGTGATGGCGATGCGCGATCCGCGCAGCGCTCCGCTCCAGCGCGTCCAAGTGGTCAAGGGCTGGCTCGAGGACGGCAAGGCGCGCGAGCAGGTGTTCGACGTCGCCTGCTCGGACGGACAGAAGCCGGATGCCGCGACGCATCGCTGCCCCGACAACGGCGCCACCGTCGACGTCAAGACCTGCGCGTACACGACAGACCGCGGCGCCGCGGAGCTGGTGACGCTGTGGAGCGACCCGTCGTTCACTCCGGGCAAACGCGCCTTCTACTACGTGCGCGCGCTGGAGAATCCGACCTGCCGGTGGTCGACCTGGGACGCCATCCGAGCCGGCGTCGAGCCCAACCCGGCGCTCCTGGCCACGATCCAGGAGCGCGCCTGGTCGTCGCCGATCTGGTATCGCCCTTAACGCTTTCGCACTCGCCACACCTCTTCCGACGGCCAGCGCCGCGCCCACTCGAGCGTGACGAACGGGTAGCGGGTGGCAGCGTCGGGCGGCGGATAGAGCTCGAGCAGCTCTTCGACCGCCAGGTCGTTGGCGCGAAAGAGGCGGATCCAGTCGCCGTGGCTCAGATGGAACTCGGTGTTGCCATCGTCGGGCCAGTCGAAGCGGTACAGGCCGCGTTGATCGCGCACCAGCTCACGCTTGGTCGGGAGGTCGGCATCACGCTCCGGCATGCAGAGCATGAGCAGGAGTGAGTTGAGGAGAAAGACCAGCTCGCCGCCACGCCGCAGCACCCGCGCCGCCTCCGGGATCCAGGCGTGAGGATCGGCCCAGATCGCGGCGCCGTATTCCGAGATGACGAAGTCGAAGCTCTCATCGGCGAACGGCAGTCGCTCGCCGGCGCCATGCACCAACGCGACGCCGACACCGTGCTCGCGCCGCAGCTGCCACGCGGTCGCGAGCTGCGCCGGAGAGTTGTCGAGACCGACGACGCGCGCACCGCGGCGCGCCATCCAGGCCGAAACGTACCCCGTTCCGCAGCCGTCCTCGAGTGCGTCCATGCCGGCCGCGACGGAGCGGAGCATGCCGACGTCGCGCTCCGGGATGCCCCAGATCCCCCAGGTGGGCTCGTCCTGGGTCCAGGCATCGGAAGCGCGCTCCGCGTACCAGGCCGCCTGGTGGTTCCAGTAGTCGCGGTTGCGCCGCAGGTAGTCGTCGCCGCTCATGGCGCCGGCGACCCTAGCATCGCCGGCGCTAGGGCCGACGCAGGCACAGGCGCGATCCAGACATTGGAACGCGGGCGTGCCGGCCGCCCGCGGTAGGCTCGATCGCGATGACCATCCAAGCTCCGAGCTCAACGCCCGCCGTCGTGAGCGCGCAGCGCTTCGGACGCGCCCTCATGCGCGAGTGGCCGCTCGATCCGAAGATCCACTATCTCAATCACGGAACGGTGGGCGTGACTCCGATCGCCGTGCTCGCCGCGCATACGGCGATCCGCGACCGGATCGAGTCCAATCCATCGCTTCACCTGCTGCGCGAGGTGGTGCCGATGGTCGGCGGCGAAGAGAGTGGCAGCCAGCTGCGCGCCGCCGCCGTGACGGTGGCGCGGTTCTTCGGCGCTCGCGCCGACGACCTCGTGTTCGTCGACAACGACACCACCGGCATCAACGCGGTGCTGCAGTCGTTCGTTCTGGGACCCGATGACGAGGTGCTGGCGATGGACACCACCTACGGCGGCGTGCGCCAGGCGGTGCGCCACGTGTGTCGCCGGACCGGCGCGTCGGCAGTCGCCGCCGATCATCCCTGCCCGATCCGCGAGCCGGGCGAGGTGCTGGCGGCGATCGATCGCGCGATCACGCCGCGCACCCGCCTCGCGGTGCTCGATCACATCGTGTCGGAGACCGGCGTCGTGCTGCCGCTGCGGGAGATGGTCGCGCTCGTCCGCGAGCGCGCGCCTGGTGTGAGAGTGCTGGTCGACGGTGCTCATGCTCCCGGCCAGCTCGCGCTCGACATCCCCTCGATCGGCGCCGACTGGTACGCCGGCAACCTGCACAAGTGGGCATTCGTGCCTCGCAGCTGCGGCATCCTGTGGGCCGCGCCCGAGGTTCAGGACGGCCTTCATCCGACCGTGGTGTCGTGGAACCTCGACCAGGGGTTCACCGCCGAGTTCGACTGGACAGGGACGCGCGACCCCTCCTCGTTCCTGGCCGCTCCGGCCGGGCTCGCCTTCCTCGAGCGGCTACCGTTCGCCGAAGCGCGCGCCTACAACCACGAGGTGCTGTGGCGCGGTGTGGCGCTGCTCATGGACCGTCTGGCGCGCCACGCGGGAGGCGAGCCGGTGCCGGCGAGCGCGCCGGAATCGATGTCGGCGTCGATGATCGCGATTCGCTTGCCGCGCGCGTTCGGCGGCGACACCGCGGCGGCGCAGCGCGTGCGCGACCGGCTGCTGTTCGAGCACGCCTTCGAGGTCCAGGTGATCACCTGGCGAGAGCGGCTGTGGATGCGGATCTCGATCCAGGTCTACAACGAGCTCGCGGATCTCGAGCTGCTCGCGGACGCGCTCGACGAGCTGGCGAAACGATGACGGCGAGCCGCGGAATGTAGCCGCGCTCGCTTGCCGCGCCGTCCTCGGCGCCAAACAGGATGGCTAGCGGAGCGAATGGTAAACACCGCTCGCGGAGCTAGCCGCTGCCTCCGCCAGAGGGCATCTCGTTCGGCTTGACGCCACCCGGCGGCTCCGCCCCCGGCGGTGGCGCCAACGCCTCGGCCACCTTGCAGTCGGCGCACTTGACGTCCTCTACCGGCTCCCCCGCGGCGAGCGCCGCCACCCAGTCACGCACGCGCTTGCCGCCGACGTGGTAGGTGTAGAACTCGGGACGCGCCAGGATGGTGTGGACGTCGCCGCCCGCGATGTAGCTGCGGAAGTTGGGCGCCGCGGCGCGGATGTCGGCCTGGTTCGCCTCGAGCAGCGGCTGCAGCGACGCGGCGTCGTTGCCACCGAGCTTCAAGAACCGTAGCTGGACGCTGTCCTCGGCGGTGTCGTACTCGGCGAAGGTGACCTTGGGCAGCCGCTTCGCCGACGCGATGTAGAGCTTCTCGAAGCTGAAGTCCTCGGTCTTCAGAGCGGCTAGCTCCTCGACGTCACCGACCACCTCGAGCGTTCCCCAGTGCTCGTGGGGCCGCGAGCTGGTGCCGATCCCGCGGTAGCCGCCGGCGCCGTCTCCGAGCTGCGCGATTCGCGCCTCCGGGTAGCGCGCCGCGAGCCGCAGCGTGTAGTACGGCGACGGGATCGATCCTGCGCTCGAGCCGGTCACGAATACCGACTCCGGCCGGAAGAAGTGGGCCTGGGTCCACTCGAGCACCGCAGCGGCGTTCACCGCGCCGCGGTGGTGGATGGTGACGTCGTGCGCTGGATGGTTCTCTCCCGCCGGCGCCTCGTAGACGGCGTCGCGGTTGCCGATGTGCACGTCGGCGGTGCAGTAGGGCGCGAAGACGAAGCTCGAGTCGCCGAACGGATTCTCGGCGTGGTCGAACGCGAAGATGCCGTCGTAGCGGGCGAGATCGAGCTGCTCGAGGTTGACGGTGTAGGTGGGCTCGACGTCGGGGTCGCAGGTGCGGCCGTCGAAGCAGCCGCCGCCGCCCTGGAAGTACACCACCAGCTTGGCGGGATCGCCGGGCCGCACCAGGAACTTGTAGGGGGTGCCGTCGGAGCAGGTGGTGGCGCCGGCCGGCTCGATGGTGTTCCATCCCGGCGCGAGCCCGGCCAGGTCCGCGACCGGCGGCGGCTCCGGCGGCGGTGGCGCCGGGGCGGGTTTGCAGCCGGCGAGCCCGAGCAGGCCGACCACCGCCAGCCCGAACGGGGTCGAGGCGTGAAGCATTCGCGCGACTTGCATGGAACCTCCGATGAAGTGCCGGACTCGCGAGTGCCACGCGCCGAGCCCGTAAGGTGACGTTGTCGAATAATAGCCTCTCTCGACCCGAGGACGGCACTTGATCGACAGCCCCATGGAAGCCCTGAGCCAGTGACGTCCAACGGGCAGGTGCCGGTGTGCACGAGTTGCGGCGCGGCGCTCGACGCGGGAGCGGTGAGTGGGCAGTGCCCGCGCTGCCTGGTCTCGCTCGCCTTGACGATCAGCTCGATCGCGGTGGGCGAGCGCCTGGGCGACTATCACGTGCTCGGTCTTCTCGGGCGCGGCGGCATGGGCGAGGTCTACCGCGCGCGCGACGGCAGACTCGGTCGCGAGGTCGCGGTCAAGCTGCTGCCGCCCGAGCTCGGTGGGCGCGCCGACATGCTCACCCGCTTCGAGCGGGAGGCGCGCGTGCTCGCGTCGCTCAATCATCCCAACATCGCGACGCTCTACGGCTTCGAATCGGACGGCGAGCGCCGCTTCCTGGTGATGGAGCTGGTCTCGGGCGAGACCCTCGACCAGCGGCTGGCGCGCGGCCCGCTGCCGCGCCTCGAGGCGCTGCGCATCTTCCGCGACGTGGCGCGCGGTCTGGCCGCGGCGCACGATCGCGGCGTGGTGCACCGCGATCTCAAGCCGTCCAACATCGCGCTGGCGTCGAGCGGCGCGGTCAAGGTGCTCGATTTCGGACTGGCCAAGCCGGGCATCGACGCCTTCGTTCCCGACTCGTCGCGGTCGATGTCGCCGACGCTGCCGCTCGAGGAGACGCGAGCCGGCGCGCTGATCGGCACCGCCGCCTACATGAGCCCGGAGCAGGCCAAGGGCCACGAGGTCGATCGTCGCACCGACGTCTGGTCGTTCGGTTGTTGTCTCTTCGAGTCGCTCACCGGCGAGCGCCCGTTCGAAGGCGACAGCGTGGCCGAGCTCCTCGCCGCCGTGCTCAAGGAGGAGCCGCCGTGGGCTCGACTCGATCGCGTCGACGATCCCGCATCGACGAAGCTGCTGCAGCGCCTGCTGGTGAAGGATTCGACGCTGCGCCCGCGCGACCTGGGTGACATCGCGCTCGAGATCGACGCGCGGATCGCGGCTGGTGACGACCCGAATGCCCGTGGCGCCGCGCGCGTCGCCGCGGACGAGCCGGCCCATCCGTCGGCGGCGACTCGCTCGCGCCGGCGCGCCTGGGTGGCCGGCGCGCTGGCGGCCGGCCTCGCGCTCGGGTGGGCGGCCACGCGACTGCTCTCGCCCGCAACCAGCGAGCCGGCCGGTCCGTTCCGCCGCTTCGCGGTGTCGGTCGGCGAGGCTGCCGGCGGCATCCATTCGCTCGCGCTGTCCAGCGACGGCCGCGTCCTGGTGGTCGCGCAGAACGAGATTGGAGCGCCGCTCCTGCGGGCGCGGCTCGATCGCGTGGGTTGGGAGCCGGTTGCCGGGAGCGAGAGCGGCGAGTTCCCCTTCTTTTCCCCCGACGGCCGCTCGATCGCGTTCTTCACCTCGCGTGAGAACCATCTCAAGAAAGTGGCGATCGACGGCGGTCGCACCGTGGTGCTGGCCGAAGGATTGGTGCGCAACTGGGGAGGGAGCTGGAGCGATGACGGGTTCATCGTCTTCAACTCGGAGAGCGGCGGCGGCGGGCTGGTGCGCGTTCCGGACGGCGGCGGCCCGATCGAGCGCCTGACGGTTCCCGACCGCGCCGCCGCCGAGGAGAGCCACCGCTGGCCGCAGGTCCTGCCCGGCGGTGATCAGGTGCTGTTCACGATCTGGAGTGTCGGCGGCAACGCGCCGCAGATCGCGCTCTACGACCTGCGCTCGCGGTCGGTGCGACGACTGGTCGCCGGGCTCTACGGTCGCTTCCTGCCGAGCGGCAACCTGGTCTTCTTCGACGGACGTCAAGGCATGGTGGCGCCGTTCGACGTCGGCAAGGGCGAGCTCGCCGGCCCGGCTCGGCCGATCGAAGGTTTCCAGGCGGGCGGCTCGTGGGGGCATCGCGCGGTGGCGTTCGCCGACGACGGGCTGATGGTGCGCGCGGTGGCGGCGCTGCGCCGCCCGGTCTGGATCGATCGCTCGGGCCGTCGCGAGGAGCTCGAATCGATGCCGCCCGCCGACTACCACACCCCGTCGCTCTCGCACGCCGGTGACCGGCTCGCGATCGCGGCAGCGGACGACGGCCAGAGCTCCGACATCTGGATCCACGACCTCGGCTCGGGCCGGCGGTCGCGTCTGACGCTCGAAGGCGAGAACGCCTCACCGGTGTGGGTGGACGACGATCGCGCCATCGTGTTCTGGTCGGAGCGCGGTGGCGTGCGTCGTCTGTACCGGCGACCGGTCGACGGCAGCAGCGAAGCGGAGCCGCTGCTCGAACAGCCGCACGGCCGGCCGGTGACGACGACCCCCGACGGCCGCTTCCTCGCCACCAACAACGCCTTCGACATCTGGCTGGTGCCGCTCGACGGAACGGGCGAGCCGACGACATTGCTGCGCACCGAGTTCGTCGAGGGCAACCCCACCTTCTCGCCCGACGGCCGATGGTTCGCCTACATCTCGAACGAGGCCGGGCCATTCGAGGTCTATGTCCGTCCCATCGACGGGTCGTCGGGGCGGTTGGTGGTGTCGCGCGGCAACACCGACGACGTGATCTGGTCCGCCTCCGGCCGCGAGATCGTCTACCGCTCGTCGGGTCAGGTGTTCGCGGCGCCGGTCGAGATCGCCACCGGCGGCGCCGCGCCCCGGATCGGCCAGCCGGTCGCGTTGTTCGCCGACCGCTTCCTGCTCACCACCGCC
>DATAFT010000459.1:0-3242 GCA_036257295.1 Thermoanaerobaculia bacterium | reverse complement strand
GGGCTCATCTCGCCGCCGCCGCACCACGACATCTACTCGATCGAGGACATCAAGCAGCTCATCCACGATCTCAAGAACGCGAACCCCGAGGCGCGCGTGAGCGTGAAGCTGGTGTCCGAGGTCGGTGTCGGCACCGTCGCGGCCGGCGTGGTCAAGGCGCACGCCGACCACGTGCTCATCTCCGGGCACGAGGGCGGCACCGGCGCTTCGCCGCTCACCTCGATCAAGCACGCGGGACTGCCCTGGGAGCTGGGGCTGGCCGAGACCCACCAGACCTTGGTGCTCAACGACCTGCGCTCGCGCATGACGCTCCAGACCGACGGTCAGCTCAAGACCGGCCGCGACGTCGTGATCGCGACGCTGCTCGGCGCCGAAGAGTACGGCTTCGCCACCGCGCCGCTCATCTCGCTCGGCTGCATCATGATGCGCAAGTGCCACCTCAACACCTGCCCGGTGGGGATCGCGACCCAGGATCCCGAGCTGCGCAAACGGTTCGCCGGCAAGCCCGAGCACGTCGTCAACTACCTGTTCATGGTGGCGGAGGACGCGCGGGCGATCATGGCCTCGCTCGGCTTCCGCACCATCGACGAGATGGTGGGCAGGGTGGACGCGCTCGAGGTCGACGCCGCGATCGAGCACTGGAAGACGGATGGTCTCGACCTGACCGCCGTGCTGCAGCCGGCGGTGAAGCCCTACCCGCAGGCGGAGGTGCACCACACCAAGAGCCAGGACCACGGGCTCGAGCGCGCGCTCGACCAGAAGCTGATCGAGCTCGCCCGTCCCGCCCTGGCCAAGAGCAAGCGCGTCTCAATCGAGCTGCCGGTGGTGAACACCAACCGCACCATCGGCACGCTGCTCTCCCACGAGCTGATGAAGGTGCGCGGCGAGCACGGCCTCGCCGACGACACCATCCACGTCAAGCTCGAGGGCTCGGCGGGGCAGAGCTTCGGCGCCTTCCTCGCGCGCGGCATCACGCTCGAGCTCGAGGGCGACGCCAACGACTACGTGGGCAAGGGCCTCTCGGGCGGCCGACTGGTGGTCTACCCGCCGAGGAAGAGCCGCTTCTTACCCGAGGAGAACATCCTGATCGGCAACGTCGCGCTCTACGGCGCGACCTCGGGCGACGCCTTCTTCCGCGGGCGCGCCGCCGAGCGCTTCTGCGTGCGCAACTCGGGCGCGCGCACCGTGATCGAAGGCGTGGGCGATCACGGCTGCGAGTACATGACCGGCGGGCGCGCCGTCATCCTCGGTCCCACCGGGCGCAACTTCGCGGCCGGCATGAGCGGCGGCGTCGCCTGGGTGTGGGATCCGCGCGGCGAGCTGCGGCGGAGCCTCAACCCCGAGATGGTCCAGCTCGAGGTGGTCGGGAGCGGCGCCCAGGCGTCCGAGCTCCGCGACCTGATCGAGGCGCACCACCGTCTCACCGGATCGTCGGTGGCGGCGCGCGTGCTCGAGCGCTGGGCCACTGCGCTCGAGGAGTTCGTGCAGGTGATGCCGGTCGACTACAAACGGGTGCTGGCGGACGACGAGCGCAAGCAGGCCGCCGCCGCGGCCGCCTCCTAGGACGCTCATGGGCAAACCGACCGGTTTCAAGGAGTTCGCGCGCCAGGCCGTTCCTTACCGGGACGCGGTGGCGCGACTCGCGACGTTCGACGAGTTCCTGGAGCCAGTGCCCGAGGAGCACCTGCGCACGCAGGGCGCGCGCTGCATGGACTGCGGCGTCCCGTTCTGCCAGTCCGACTCGGGGTGTCCGATCGACAACCTGATTCCGGAGTGGAACGACCTGGTCTATCGCGGCCACTGGCAGGAGGCGCTCGACCGTCTCCACCTCACCAACAACTTCCCCGAGTTCACCGGCCGCGTCTGTCCGGCGCCATGCGAAGGCGCCTGCGTGCTCGGCATCACCGACCCGGCGGTGACGATCAAGAACATCGAGAACGCGATCGTCGATCGCGGCTTCGCCGAAGGCTGGATCCAGCCGCGTCCGGAGCCCGCGCGCAGCGGAAAGAAAGTGGCGATCGTAGGCTCCGGTCCCGCCGGGCTCGCCGCCGCCGACCAGCTCAACCGCAGCGGCCACAGCGTCACCGTCTACGAGCGCGACGACCGCATCGGCGGCCTCCTCATGTACGGCATCCCCAACATGAAGCTCGAGAAGCGCGCGGTGGTCGAGCGCCGCTTGGCGCTGCTCGAAGCCGAGGGGGTCCGCTTCGTCACCAACGCGCACGTGGGCCGGAACGTCGATGCCGAGGCGCTGCGCCGCAACCACGACGCGCTGCTGCTCGCCTGCGGCGCCACCGTGCCGCGCGATCTGCCGATTCCGGGGCGCCAGCTTCACGGCATCCACTTCGCGATGGAGTTCCTGAGCAAGAACACCAAGAGCCTGCTCGACTCCGAGCACCGCGACGGCGCCTACATCAGCGCCGCTGGCAAGCGCGTCATCGTCATCGGTGGCGGCGACACCGGCACCGACTGCATCGGCACCTCGATGCGCCACGGCTGCGCGTCGCTGGTCAATTTCGAGGTGCTGCCGCGCCCGCCCGAGAAGCGGGCCGCCGACAACCCCTGGCCCCAGTGGCCGCGCATCTTCCGCGTCGATTACGGGCATGCCGAGGTGGCCGCCAAGTTCGGCGCCGATCCGAGAGTGTTCTCGATCGTGTCGAAGGAGTTCGTCGACGACGGGCACGGCCGTGTCGCCGGCATCCGCGCCGCGCGCGTCGAGTGGGTGAAGGACGAGGCGGGCCGGTTCCAGATGCGCGAGATCGCCGGCAGCGAGGAGGTCTTCCCCGCCGACCTCGTGCTGCTGGCGATGGGATTCCTCGGCCCCGAGAGCACGCTGGTCGAGAAGCTCGGATTCAAGACCGACCCGCGATCGAACTTCGCCGCCGCCTACGGCGAGTTCGCGACTTCGGTCGAAGGCGTGTTCGCTGCCGGCGACTGCCGCCGCGGCCAGAGCCTGGTGGTGTGGGCGATCAACGAGGGCCGCGGCGCGGCGGCGAAGATCGACCAGTACCTGATGCGCGCGCAACGCGGGGAGCGAGCGAGCGCAGCGGCGGCGGGCTCGTAGGCATCGATGCGGCAGGTCCCGACCTCGGCCGCCGCCGCTTTCACTCTGCTCTTCGCGCTCGCCGGCGCCGCCTCGGCCGGCGGAGAGATCCGTCGCTTCGAATCGACCGTCTCGCAAACGGTCGCCCTCGACTATCTGCTCTACCTGCCCGCTGGCTACGACCGAGCGGCCGCAGCGC
>DATAFT010000349.1:0-12550 GCA_036257295.1 Thermoanaerobaculia bacterium | reverse complement strand
GTCGATGACGCCCGCCAGTCCCTCGTCGTCTCCAGCTTGCTTCCTGGAACGCTCGCCCCCACCCGACCCGCTCCTTGACAAGGAGTCGTTCTATATCAGCTACGCTCCGCGCGCGCCCCGCGCCTCCCGGACGGCGGCCTGGCCACTAGCTCACGCGAGAGGACCCGCAACTACCTTGGCGTCGTGGAGACGCCCGATCTCTTGGTCGCTCAGGGCGAGTAAGACGGAGAGGATCTCGTCGGTGTGCTCACCCAGGATCGGGGCTCGGCGGATCTGGCGAGGCGAGGCGGAGAAGCCGATCGGGAGACCGGGCATCAGGTACGAGCCGATCCCGGGCTGCTCGAGGCGCTTGAACATGGGGTTGACCTCGGAGCAGCGCGGATCCTCTTCGACGAGCTGACGGAAGGTTTGATAGCGGCCCCAACAGACCTTTTGGGCGTCGAAAGCAGTAGCCACCTCGGTGAGCGGGCGCGACGCGATCCAGGGCGCGATCAAAACGGCGATCGCGTCGCGCTGACCGAAACGCTGTCCCTCCTGTTGTAGATCGACGCCTTCGCGTCGCTCGATCTCGGCGACGGCGGCGGCGATGCCGGTGGCTTCGACCAAACCGCGCCACTGTTGCTTGGTGATCGCGACCACGTAGATCCTCTCCCCGTCCGCGGTCGGGAAGTCGCGACCGAAAGCACCGAACAGATCGTTGCCGAGCGCCGGCCGTTCGGCCTGGGCGACCTCGACTTCGGCGATGTGACCGAGGTTGCCGACCATCCAGAGCGCGACATCGGCGAGCGACACTCGTGCCAGCTGACCCTGCCCGGTCATGCGACGTTGGCGCTCCGCCGCCATCATCGCGAGTGCCGCCGACACCCCGGTCATGGCGTCCCACGCCGGGAACACGTGGTTGACTGGCGACTCGCGGGACGCGTCGCCCGTCACCAGCGGATAGCCGACCGCGCAGTTGATGCTGTAGTCGAGCGCCGAGCGACCGTCGGTCGAGCCCAGGACATTCACCATCACCAGGTCGTCGCGAGTACTAGCGCGGATGGTCTCGTAGTCGAGCCATCCTTGAGCCGGAAAGTTGGTCAGGAACAAGCCGCGCCCGGGACCGCTCAGCGCCAGCAGCGCATAGACCAGCTCGCGGCCGCGCTCGCTCCTGATGTCGACGCGCAGCGATCGTTTGCCTTTGTTGAGGCCCACCCAATAGAGGCTCTTGCCGGCGGCGTCGACCGGCCACCGCGCCACGTCGAGGCCGCCTTCGATCGGATCGAAGCGGATGACGTCAGCGCCCAACTGGCCGAGCGTCATCCCCGCCAACGGCGCGGCGACGAAGGCCGAGCCTTCGACGACGAGCAGGTCCTCCAGCGGCGCCGTCACGTCGAGCTTCCTCCCGTCAGGTGGCCGACCGAGAGTAGTACACTACGTCGCCGTTCACGCGGTTGCGAGGGCCCAGCATGCCGAGGACGACGAAGCGGCGAGCGGCGAAGGCGTCGAGCAGCGCCAAGCGGCGCAACCGGACCACCGCCAAGCCGCGCAACATCTCGCGCGAGCAGCTCTCGACCATCACGGCGGAGTGGCGCACCACCGTCGACACCACTCGCGAAGCGATGATCATGGTCGGCCCCGACGACCGAGTCGTGCGCGCCAACCTCGCGACCCAGGACCTGTTCGGGCGCTCGTTCTCTCAGCTCGTGGGCTCGCGGGTCGACGACACGGCGCGCGCGCTGTTCGGAGCCTCCGATCCTCTTCGTCTGATCCGCACGCGCAAGAGCGGTAAGCCCTTCCGCGGCGAGGTGCGCGCCAGCGACAAGCGTTGGTTCGCGCTGGCGGTCGACCCCATCGCTGCGCCGCCCGGCTGCTGGAGCGGTGCGGTGTGCCGTCTACGCGACGTGTCCGAGCGCAGGCGCGCGGACCAGATGCTGCGCCGCTCGCTGCGTCAGGTGCGCGACCTCGCCGCCCATCTTCAGGAGGCGCGCGAGGAGGAGCGCAGCTCGATCGCTACGCAGATCCACGACCAGTTGGTCCACGACGTCACCGCGCTCAAGCTCGATCTGGCGTGGCTCCACGGTCAGTTCTCCGACGGAAACGCCGAGCTCGATCAGCGCCTCGCCGCGATGACGGACCTGGCCGACCGTTGCCTCAAGACGCTCCGACGCATCTCCTCCGAGTTGCGGCCCGACCTGCTGGTCCACTTCGGACCCGCGGAGGCCATCGAATGGCAGGCCGAGGAACTGCGCCTGCAGACCGGAATCCGCACCCGACTCGACTTGAGCGCCGGCGACCTGGACCTCTCGAACACCATCTCGACGGCGATCTTCCGCATCGTCCAGGCGGCACTCGAAAACGTCGCGCGTCACGCCGCTGCGGACGAGGTGAAGATCTCGCTTCGCCGCAACGGCTCGAACCTCGTCCTCTGCATCGCCGACGATGGTCGCGGCTTCGACCCTGAAAAAGTAACCGCCGCTTCCTTCGGACTGATCGCGATGCGCGAGCGGGCGCGGTCCCTCGGCGGCGATCTTTCGATCGAGAGCCGCTCCAAGCGCGGCACCACCGTCACCGCGCGCCTGCCGATCGTCGAGCCGAGCTAGCGCCGTCCTCGGCGCCGAAGACTCGGCTGACAGGCGTGGTATCCACCACGCTCCTGTCAGCCGGCCAGAACCGCTTCGATGTAGTTCTCGATCTCTTCCGCGGTGCAGCGCGTGCAGTCCTCGGTGTCCACCGCGTTCAGGATCAGTACCGCGCCGCGGAACCCGAAGAAGTACCGCAGCAGGATCAGACCGTCCTCGAGCGGCTGCGAATCGCCGGTGCCGTCCGGGTCCAGAATGTCGGCCCGCACGCAGTCGAGATACGCCACGATCGCGGCCGGATCCGTGCGCGTCGCGCCGCCGCCGAGCGCGTTGGCGGTCAGCGTCGTCCCGGTAAATCCGAACAGATAGCGCAGGATCAGCAGGCCGTCCGTCAGCGGATCACCGACCACGTTGTTGAAATCGATGTCGTAGCCGGTGAAGGTCCCGCCGCACGGAGTCGACGTCAGCGTCGGCGTTGGCGTCGGCGTCTCCGCCGTCTCCGTCGATGTTGGTGTCGGGGTCGGCGTTTCCGCAGTCTCAGTCGCGGTCGGTGTCGGCGTCTCGGCGGTCTCCGTCGCGGTCGGTGTGGGCGTCTCCGCCGTCTCCGTCGCAGTCGGTGTCGGCGTCGGGGTCGGCGTCTCCGCCGTCTCTGTCGCAGTCGGCGTCGGCGTTTCCGTCGCCGGCGTCGTCGTCACCGTAGGCGTCGGCGTCTCCGTGTCCGTCGGGGTTGGTGTCGGCGTCGACGTGAAGGTGGGAGTTCGCGACGGAGTCGTCGTGCCGCCCTCACTGCAGAAGCCGATGTGCTTGATCTCCGGCGGGTTGTCCGACGGCGGCAGACCCTGGTTGTCGAAACTGCCCGAGAAGATAGACGGTATGAACGTCAGGTCGTCGCGGGCAGGACCGTTCTTGAGCAGGATGTGGCCGATGGGCAGGGTGGAGGTGAAGTCGCCGCCAGTAGGCGACATGTTCGACAAGACAACGATGTCCTCGTTGCCGAGCGGCGCGACGAACCTGAAGGTTCCGTCCTGGTCCGGAACGAACTTCGCAATCAAGAGGGTAGCGTCTGGGCAGTCCTCGGCCCGGGCACCGGTCACCCCGAAGCCGATCAGCGCGAGCGCGGACCATGCGAGCAACGCGGGACGGACGAGTCCCCGCCCTACACTTTGACGACTGACAACCATTGTTAACCCCCGTGCGAGCCGCCTAACAGGCCATGAGCTGAGTCCCACCCCGCCGAAGCCCGCTCACGCGGGATCACAAAGAAGAGGCCCGGACTATAGCACTTTGCAGTTATTGCAAATGATCTACGAGAGATAAGGTGGGCTAATGACGATCAATCGAGTCCCGCCGCGATGAACGTCTCGATCGACGGGGCGTCGCAGCGAGTGCAGCTCTCCCCCACCGCCCCCGCGATCAACGACTGTCCACGGAAGCCGAAGAAGTAGCGGAGCAGCAGGAGGCCGTCGGACAACGGCGCGGCCTGACCGTTGCCGTCGGGATCGAGCAGCGTCAGGCGTATGCAGTCGAGGTGGGCAATGATCGCCGCCGGGTCTGTGCGCTGCGCTCCCGGGGCCAACGCTCCCTGGGTCAAGACGCTGCCGGTGAACCCGAACAGATAGCGGAGGATCAGCAGTCCGTCGCTGAGCGGGGCCACGTTCCCGGTGAGATCGACGTCGTAGCCACTGACGCCGCACTCCGGCGTGCTCGAGGCCGTCGGGGTAATGGACGGCGTGGGGGTATTGCTCGGCGTCGGCGTGATGCTGGGCGTCAACGTCGCGGTGGGTGTCGACGACGGCGTGGATGTCGAGGTCGGGGTCAGGGTGAAGGTGGGCGTTGGCGTGACGGTTGGGGTCGCGGTGGGGGTGAAGGTTCGCGTGGAGGTGGGCGTCGGCGTCGGCGAGGGGGCGTTCGTCGGATCGGGACAGGTGTTGGTCTGCCCACCAGTGGGATTGAGGGTGATGCTCCCCCCCGCCACGCAAGTGATGGTGTCGTCGCACTGCACGATGTAGGGGCAGGGCTGACCGGTCGTGGCGGCGACGCTCAGCACCCTCTGACCGGTCGCGAAGGGAAAGAGCCTGAGCTTGTACATTCCGAGCGGAAGCTGTTCCTGGCAGTTCGCGAACGATACGTTGACCCCCCCGGACGCGAACATACTGCCCGTGGTGGTGGCACCGGGAGTCGGGGTGATGGTCGCCGACATGTTGAGGCCGTCGATGCCGGTGATCCGGAAGTTCGCGCCTTTGAAGGTTGGCGGGCCCTTCGCGACGACGAAAACGTCCACCAACACGAACTGCGAGATCGCCTGGTCGCAATCGGTGGCGGCCGCATTGGCGTAGATGCCGATGCGCGAGCTGGGCAGCGAGGTCGGGGTAGGCGTCGCCGTCTGCGCCAAAGCCGTCGAAGTGGCTAGCGCCATCCCTAGAAGCGTCGCCACGACGGCGGTGCAGCGGCTCGAGTGCATGGGGCTCGATCGTGATAGTTGCACGAACGGGAGCCACAGCGCCAACAGCCCTATCGGACCCCTGCTGCTGGCCGCGGAACCGTCGTCGTAGCGGTGGCGGCGAGCCAGGCCGATAGCCGATCGCGCATCGCGGCGCGGCGCGCCGCGTGCTCGGGTGAGGCCGCGAGGTTGTGGACCTCGCTCGGATCGGTCGCGGTGTCGTAGAGCTCCTCGGCGCCGCTCGGGTAGAGCACATACTTCCAATCGCGCGTGCGCACCATGCGGGTCAATCGCCGCTCGGCGAGAACGCGGGTCGACGGAATCGAGACTTCAGCGAACACGGCCTCGTCGGCGTCGGCATCCGCGCCTGCCGCCGGCGGCTCCAACAGGTTCCTGCCGGGCAGCGGGGTGGGCCACTTCACTCCAGCGAGCGCCGCCAACGTGGGTACCAGGTCGACGTTGGACGCCAGGCGTTCGCTGGTCGTCGCCTCACCCACGCCCGAAGCGACGAAGAGCAGCGGCACGCGCACCGACTCCTCGTAGAGGAAGCGCTTCTGCGCCATGCGATGGGCGCCACCCATCTCGCCGTGGTCCGAGGTGTAGACGACGATGGTGCGCTCGGCGTCCGCGCGCGCCGCCACCGCGTCGAGCACGCTCCCCAGCAGCGGATCGTTCCGTTCGAGCAGATGGCAGTAGAGCCGCAGATAGCGGATCCACCCCGCGTGATCGGTCGGCGTGCGGTTCTCGCGTCGCGACCCGGCGTGAGCGCGCAGCTCGGGGGCGCGGCCCGCGGCGGTGGGATCGTCGTCGAAACTGGCCGGGAGCTCGACGGGGTAGGGCTCGATCTCGACGTCGGCGTAGCGCTCGGGCTCGCCGATGTCGTGCGGGTTGAGGATCGACACCACGGCGAGCCAGGGTTCGCCGGCCGGGCGCTCGCGGATCCACGCGGCGGCGTGGGCCGCGACTTGGGGATCGCCCTCGCGCCCGTTGTTGCCGCGAGGAGGCTGGTACGCGTGGGCGAACCCATAGTGCGGGATCGCCTCGCTCGCTGAGAGATGCCACTTGCCGAACCATGCGGTGGTCCAACCCGCGGCCGCGAACACCGAGCCGAGATTCGGAATGGCCGGGTCGAGCGGTGGACTCTCGACGCCGGGATTCACGTTCTCGAGCACGCCGTTCTGGTGCGGGTAGAGCCCGGTCAGCAGCGCGGCGCGACTCGGCGAGCAGACCGGGTAGGCGGCGTAAGCCCGCGTGAACGACACGCCGCGCGCCGCCAACCGCTCGAAGTTGGGTCGCTCGAGCGGCGGCAGGCGCAGCCCGGGCGCTTCCTGATCGGTCATCACGATCAGCACGTTGGGTCGCTCGGCGGCGGCGACCGGCGAGGTTGGCGCGCCGAGCTCTGCCGCGGCGACGATGGTGAGCCCCGCCGCGATCGACCGCGCACGGACCACCATGCGGAGTGGGCGCATCGCCGGAAGAAGATAGCAACGGCCAGGTTTGGGGCTAGGATGAAAAACGCATGCGCATCACCCGCTCGGCCCTCTTCGTTCCAGGCAACAAGCCCGACTGGATCGCCAAGGCATTGGCGAGCGGACCCGACCATCTGATCCTCGACCTCGAGGATTCGGTGCCGGACCGGGACAAGGTCGCGAGCCGCGCCCTGGTCAAGCAAGGCGTCATCGATCTGGCGCGCCAGGGGAAGGCCTGCTCGGTGCGCGTCAACCCGTTCGCCACCGGCCTGACGCTCGGCGACCTCGAGGGCATCTTCTGCCCCGAGCTCACCGAGGTGAGCCTGCCCAAGGTGGAGACGGCGGCCGATCTGCATGCCCTCGACGGCATGCTGACGGTGCTGGAACGGGCGGCCGGCCTCGAGCCGGGGTCCGTCTCGACGCCGCTCACGCTGGAGACCGCGCGCGCGATGCGCTGCATCTTCGAGATCGCGACCGACTGCCGGCGGGTGCGCGGGATCTCTCTCGCCGCCGGCGCCGGCGGCGACGCCGCGCGCTCGGTCGGCTACGTGTGGTCGAAGGCGGGAACCGAGACGCTCTACCTGCGCTCCAAAGCAGTTCTCGACGCGCGCGCCGCCGGCATTCAATACCCGATGGTGGCGTCGTGGTTCGACATCAAGGACCTCGACGGCTTGCGCCACGACGCCGCGCTCAATCGTTCGCTCGGTTTCCGCGGCCAGGTGGTGATGCACCCGACCCACGTCCCGATCGTCAACGAGGAGTTCAGTCCGAAGGCGGCCGAGATCGCCTACTACAAGGGCTTGCTGGTTGCCTACGAGGAGGGCCAGCGCCGGGGCACCGCCGCCGTCCTCTACGAGGGCGACATGATCGACACCGCCATGGCGGTCACCGCCCGCGAGATGCTCGAGCTGGCGCGGGAGATCGGAGTCGAGCGGTGAGGGCGTTGACCGCCCCGAAGGATTCTCCCGCCACACCTCACTAACGACACAGACGGCGGATGACTGCGAGCCGCGATGACGTGGACGACCGGAGTCTGGTCCGCAGACTACGCGCCGGCGAGGAGCAGGCGTTCGAGGAGTTCTTCGCGCTCTACTTCCAGCCGCTCTATCGATTCGCGCTGTCACGGGTCGACCGGCGGACGGAGCTGGCGCGCGACATGGCGCAGGCCACTATCTGCAAAGCGCTCGAGAAGCTGCACCTCTACCGTGGCGAAGCACAGCTCTTTACCTGGATGTGCGCCATCTGTCGCTTCGAGATCAGCGCGTACCGCAAGAGCGAGCGGCGCGATGCGGCTGGAGAGTCCTCCCGCTTCGATCCCCATGCCGAGGAGACCATGGCGCGCTTGGCCACGGACGCCGACGATCCGGAGCGTGAGCTCCTGCGCGGCGAGGTCTCGCGGCTGGTGCACCAGACCGTGGACGAGCTGCCGCCCCGTTATGCTCAAGCCCTGTCCTGGAAGTACACGGACGGACTGCCGGTGAGCGAGATCGCGCGCCGGCTGGGGTCGAGCGCCAAAGCCGCCGAGTCGCTGTTGACGCGCGCCCGCGATGCGTTCCGGACCAGGTATAGCCGCAATGCCTGAGACACCCTTCGAGCCGCCCGCCCCCGAACAGCTCTCGAGCGAGGAGCGGGAGATCGCGGCGCTCTTCCGTTCGGCCGGAGCCGGCGATCGGGTGCCGGACGGCGAGCTGCAGCCGATCAAGGCCAAGGCGCGCGAGGCGTGGCGGCGCCAGGTGCGACTCACGGCCGCCCGTCGAGGAGCGGGTCGCGCCGTGCTGGCGATCGCCGCCGCGGTCGTCCTGACCATTGCCGTCGCGCTGCTGCGCCGCGCACCGACACCGCCATCGATCGACTCGGGGGCTACGGCGGCACGGCTACAGACCGTGATGGGCGACGCCAGAATCGATCGCGGGGGCGACGCCGCCGTCGATGCAGAGGTCGCGAGCGGCAGCACCATCACGACCGGCGACTCGGGACGGGCGGCGCTGCTGCTCGCCTCCGGACATTCGGTTCGCATCGACGTCGAATCCTCGGTGCAGGTCGTCTCCGCCCGGTCCTTGCGCCTCGACCGCGGCGCCGTGTACGTCGAAGCAGGCGCCGCTTCCACCACAGCGGCCGCGGTCGAGATCGCGACGCCTTTCGGCGTGGTTACCGATGTCGGAACGCGATTCGAGGTTCGACTCATCGACGCTCGCGGCGAGGGAGACGCGGGGAGGCCGGCGCAGGCGCTCGAGGTGCGGGTGCGCGACGGCGCCGTCCGGCTCACCACCGATGCAGGCAGCTACGAGGCCGGTGAGGGCACCGAGCTTCGCGTCGAGCGAAGCGGCACACCGCAGCGCGACACCGCCTTGCCGTACGGCGACGACTGGCGGTGGGTCGAGAGTGTGCGGCCGCCGGTTGCAGTCGAGGGCATCACGCTCGGAGCCTTCCTCGACTGGGCGTCGCGCGAGTCGGGCCGGCTCTGGCGCTTCGCGGAACCGGAGACTCGCGATCAAGCCGAGCAGTGCGTCATCCACGGCTCGATCGAAGGACTGACCGTCGACGAAGCGCTCTCGACCTTCCTACCGAGCTGCGGCTTTCGCCATCGCGTCGATGGCGACGTCCTGGTGATCGAGCCCGACCGCTAAAAGGTCCAGCGCACGCCGATCGACGGCACGAACCCGGTCCACGTCACCGGCTGGCGCGTGACCTCGAAACCGCCGGTTCCGTCGGGCACCAGGCGGATGTTCTCGAAGCCGCGCAGGTTCTCGCGATCGTAGACGTCGAGCAGGTCGACGTGCGCCTCGAGGCGCCCGAGTGCAAGCGACCAGGAGCGCCCGACGCGAAGATCGAGGCGGTGATAGTCGGGCAATCGCTCGCCGTTGCGCGGACCGAGCACGGGCAGCCACTGCGCGGTGCCGTCGGCGCCGTCGATCCGCCGCGCGGCGACCGCGGTGGTGGGCCAACCGGAGTGGTACTGCCACAGCAGGCCGAGGCTCCAGGCGCGACCGGCGCGCAAGTCGAGCCCGGCCCGGAAGCTGTGCGGCTGATCGGTCGAGCGCGGCACCCACTGGCCGTCGACCTCGTCGAGCACCGAGCTCTCGCTGTAGGTCGCCCACCAACCGAGCCGGCGACGGCGGGGTTGCCTCAGAGTGAGCTCGACACCCTCCGCGCTGCCGCGCTCGGGCGCGATGCGAACGCGGTCTTCTCCCAGCTCGGGAAACACCAGCGCGGGGTCGAACAGGTTCTCGAACCGCACTCGCGGCGCTTCGACGCGGCGCCGGTAGGCAGCGAGCTCGATCATCATCCCGTGCCCGAGCTCGCGCTCGAAGCTCAGGTCCTGATGCTCCGCGCGCTCGCTACCGATTCCACCGATGGCGCCGCGGCCTTCCTCGAGCTGCAGCTCGTACGGCCGCTGCGACTGGAATAGCTGGCCCCAGGCCGCGCGCACCACGGTCTTCGCTCCCACTTCCCACGCCGCCGACAGTCGCGGACTGACGTGATTCTCGTCCGAGAAAGTGAGCGTGTCGTGGCGCAGGCCGATCTCGAGCGACAGCCGGCGAGCGGGTTGAAGCCGCGCCGACACATAGGCGGCGAGGTTGGTCGAGCGGAAGCGCTCGAGCACGCCGCCGTCTCCGATCGAAGACCCACCGGGCAGATCCGAGAGCGGCTCGGGGTCGCGGCGATCGCTCCAGAAGTCGAGCGTGGTGTTCGAGCGCCCGTACTCGAACCCCCACTCGAGCGCGCCGAGAGGACTCGCCTCCCAGTGCCAGTCCTGGCGTGCCGAATCAGACTGGAGACTGCGGCGGTCGCGCGCCCCGAACGGGTTCGCGGAAGCCGTCGAACGGCCGGCCCTGGTGTGTTCGACGTCGCCGGTGCCGATCACGGTCTCGGTGTACAGGTCGCGGCCGAGAACGGCGGTGTGGCGGATCCACGCATACGAGCTGCTCCACCCGCTGCCATAGCTCCCGTCGGCGCCGCGGTGCTCGTTCGACAGCTCGAAGTTGTCGCGCGCGACCAGGACGTCCGCGAGCAGCGTCTGGCTCGGTCCGAAGTCGAGCTCGAACTTGCCGAAGGTGTCCCAGTAGCGGGGATGCTCGTCGCGACCGCTCATCTCGAGCGGCCATTGATACGAGCCGCTCCGGCCGGTGACGAGCCAGCTCGCCCGATCGCCGAGACGGCCCGACGCCGCGCCGTCGGCCCCCAGCACGTCCAAACCGAGCGAGAAATGGCGGCGTTGGGTGGGCGTGCGCGTGGTGAGGTCGACCACGCCGCCCATGCGATCGCCGTACTGCGCCGGATAGGTTCCGGTGAAGAGATCCGCGCGCTCGACCGCGGTCGGCGCCACGAAGCTGACCGCGTTGTCGAAGTCGCCGAGATGGTAGGGCCGCACCAGCTCGAGACCGTCGAGCCTCACCAGCAGGTCGTCGTCGCCGCCACCACGCACGTTGACCGGGGCCGAGCCCTGCGCCGACGATCCGCCCGGAAGGGCGGCGACCGCGCTCAGGGGATCGTTGCCGAGCTGGGGCGGAGCCTGCGAGTCGCCGGACTCGAGATCGAACAGCACGACGGACGAGCCGCGCAGAGTGTCGCGATCGGGGGTGACGACGATCTCTTCCTCGACGCTCGCGGCGGGATCCGGCGGCAGAGCGCCGATTGGCGGCGAGGTCGGTAGAGACGGGGGCCGTACCTGCCTCGAGTCGCGTCCTCGATCGCCTTCGTGCTCTCGGACCCCGGCCACCACCACCAGACGGTCCCGAGCGCCGTCGCGCACCGCGAGGCCGTGCGGGCGCAGCAGGTCGGCGAGGATCGCCTGTCGGCTGTCCCCTTCCGGCTCCGAGGCGACCTGCATCGAGTCGCGGACCAGCCTGCTGCTGAAGACCACCGGCCAGCCCCGGGCCTGCAGTAGGCGGAGAGCTTCGGACAGGCTGCGGCCGGCGAGGATCGGCGACGAGGTGTCGGGCGTGGCCGCTCGCACTCCTGGCGCAACCGCCAGCGCACAGACCACGGCCAGGACGGCAAGCGCAGGCGGCGGCTTCGAGCCACGCATCCTCACTTCCTAAAGGTTAGCCCGCCCCGCGCGCCCTGTCGACCGAAGGCACATACCAGATCGGTGACGACCACGCGCGCTCCTGGATCGTGGTCTCCAGCCCGTCCCTCGGTGGTACGCCAGCGCGGATCGCGTCCCAGGTCGACCACCGGCAGGTCGGGTTCTCGAGGACTCTCAGGTAGTAGAAGGCGCGGCGCGACCCGTCGAACTCGGGATCGCTCCACACCGTGCGCAGCTCGGCCGCGCCCTTGCCGTCGGTGATCTTGCAGGTGGCGAGATCGACGGTGGCGCCGTTGTCCGGGCAGCGGTGGGTGGCGGGATCGGGCGTGAGCCCGTCGGAGCAGGCGACGTCGAAGACCTGCTCTCGGCCCTTGCCATCTTCGACCCAGCCCTTGACCACCTGCAGGCGCTGCAGCGCCGCGCTCTTCGGGTCGCGCATCGCCCACACCAGGAACGAAGGCGCCTTGCCGCCGGCGGCGCCGCCTCCTCCCAGCCCCGCGGCACTCGCGCCCGCCGAGCCGACGAGATCGCTTCCCATCGGGACTCCAGCTGCGTAGGCCTTCGCCACCGCGTCGGCGTCCTCGGCGAGGCCGTCGGGGAGCGCGAAGCCGCCGAAGAGCCGCACGCGGATGCGCGGCCCGCTGGTGGCGAAGGTCTCCTTGCGGCGTAGGGCATCGAAGAGCGCGTCGCGCGTGTTCTCCTCGGCCCACACGCCGGCGAGGCCCGCCGATCCCCACAGGTGGTAGTAGACGTCGGCGTACTTCTCGCCGTTCTCGAGCCGCGCCGTCTTCGGCGCCGACGGCTCCGAGGGCGTGGTACTCACCACGCCCGTGTCGAGAGGTACGGAGCCGCGCTGCTGCGGCGTGCCGTCCATCGCTCCCGCCTTGCTCCAGTAGTTCGACTCCTCGAACGGACCGCCAGCGACGTGGGTGTCGCTCGCGCCGATGAAGCCGAACCGGAAGGGATTGAAGCCGCCCTTCTCTTCCATCTCGAGACCGTGGAGCAGCGCTTCACGCGCGTAGCTTCCCGGAACGTCACTCTTGATCCGAGT
>DATAFT010000329.1:0-2246 GCA_036257295.1 Thermoanaerobaculia bacterium | reverse complement strand
CCGAGCGCGTGCGCGAGCAGATCGAGGGCGCGCGCGAGGCGCTGGCGCGGCACCGCCGCTGGCTCGACGGAGCGTCGTCGCCGCCGCCGATCGTGCGAGCGCATCGCGAGGGGAAACTGCTCGCGGAGGTCCTCCATTGATCGAGGCGCGATCGTGAGCCGCCGCGTCCGCGAGCAGGCCATCCTCGAGCTGATCGACTCCGAGGCGGTCTCCAACCAGGACGAGATCGTCGAGCGGCTGCGCGAGCGCAACATCCAGGCGACGCAAGCGACGGTGTCGCGCGACGTCAAGCGGCTCGGTCTGGTCAAGACTCCGGCTGGAGGCGGCGGCTATCGGTACGCGGCGCCCGCGGTGCGCCCGCGCTCGACGCAGCGCGGCCGGCGCCAGCTCAAGATGATGTGCGAGCAATTCGTCACCAAGATCGAGCCCGGTGGCGCCCTGCTCGTGCTCAAGACCCTCAGCGGCCGCGCCAACGCGGTCGCGGTCGCGCTCGACGAGTGCCGGCTCGAGGAGATCGTCGGCACCATCGCCGGCGACGACACCATCCTGGTCATCGCGCGCGACCCGCGTGATCGCGACAAGGTGAGGAAGCTGTTCGACGAGATGGTCGGTTAGCGGCGAGGTGGTGGTCATGAGGCGATCGAGGGCCGCACGGCGATTGACGGCGTGGGCAGTGCTCTCGATCGCGGCGGCAGGCGTAAACGGACAGGAGCTCAAGCCTAGTTACATCTTCGGCGTCGACTACACGTTCGAGCGGGTGCGGGCGACCAGGAAGAGCGGCGACACCGCGGATCCCGCGGACATCACCCTGGTGTCGTACGTCTACCGCCCGCTCCGGACCGACCGTCACCAGGTCGTCGTCTGGAGCCATGGCTCGACCAATAGCATGGCTTTCCCGCCCGGTGAGCCGAGGGGCGTGCCGCCGACGATGATTGATTTCTTCACGTCGCGCGGCTACACGTTGGTGGCGCCGTCGCGGCGGGGCGTGGGCGAGTCGTCCGGGACCTACCGTGAGGAGTGCGCGGTCTGGGCGGGAAAGTGCACTCGGGCCGAGTACCTGGAGCTCTTCGAGTCCGGGCTCGCGGAGGCGGTGCTCGATACGTCGGCGGTGATCGACCAGAACATCCTCGGCGGCCTCGTTCCCCGCGACTCGCGCCTCCTGCTGGCGGGACAGTCTCGCGGTGGGTTCCTCTCGCTGGTGATGGCGGCGGAGCGCCCCGCGCTCGTGAGCGGCGTGGTCAACTTCGTCGGCGGCTGGTTGTCGATCAACGACCTATGGTCGGCCGAGGACAACGAGAAGGCTCTGAAGCTCCAGCTCGACCGGTTGTCGACGATCGGAGCCCGGGTCAGGGCGCCGACGGTCTGGTTGTACGCCGCCCGCGACCCGTTTTACGCCGAGTCGACCACGCGCCGTTTCTATCGTGCTTTCACCGAAGCGGGTGGAAAGGGAGAGTACTTCTTCGTGCCCACTCACACGCTCAAGAGCGGACACGAGCTTGGGAGCAACCCCTCGCTCTGGGAACGCGCCGTCGATGAGTTCCTGAAGAGTCTCCAGTGACTCTGCAAAACCGAGTCGACCCATGGGGTCGTCTGCTGGCGGTCGAAGCCAGGGGCACGTTGATGGGTAATCGTGGGCGTCTCCACGACGACAGTCGGCGGGTGGTGCGGAGCTTTCAGGTCAAGCGCTGGCTGCTGTGCGTTCTGCCGTTCAAGGACCGCAAGCGCACGGTGATGGCGCCTCGGCAGTACACCGAGCTCTTCTTCCTGGACGAAGCGACCGGACTGGCCGCCGGGCACCGGCCGTGCTTCGAATGCCAGCGCCCGCGCTACCGCGAGTTCGTGGACGCTTGGGCGCGGGCCAACCCGGACCGGGCCGGCAGCGCGACGCCGTCGGCGGCGCGGCTGGATGCCGTGCTGCACGAAGAGCGGATCGACTCGCTGGGAAGGAAGAGGGTCCACCAAGCCGACTTTGCCGACGTGCCGATTGGCGCGATGATTCTCGCCGACGGCGGCGTGCAACCGATGTTGGTCGGGGAGGATGCCTTGTACCCCTGGTCGGTGACGGGCTACGGTCCGCCCGTGCGACGACCGGCGCGTGGTAGCGCTCGAATGCTCACGCCGCCGTCCGTCGCCGGCGCGCTCGAAGCGGGGTATGTGGCGTCGGTCCACCCGACGGTGCCATCGCGGTCCGCCACCCGGGACGACAGGAGTGGATCGTGAGCACCGCCTCGAACCTCCGGCGCCTC
>DATAFT010000297.1:0-2668 GCA_036257295.1 Thermoanaerobaculia bacterium | reverse complement strand
GAGGAGCTCGCTCGATGCCTCGCGTGACGATCGACGGCGCGCCGTACGAGGTCCTGGCCGGCGCCACGATCCTCGAACAGATCCGATCCTTCGGGGGTGACATCCCGACGCTCTGCGATGACCAGCGACTCGCCCCGTTCGGCGGGTGCCGGATCTGCCTGGTCGAGGTCGACGGCCGCTCGCGCCCGGTCACCGCCTGCGACACGCCAGTCGCCGACGGCATGTCGATCCGCACCAGCACCGACGCCCTCGAGGCGCAGCGGGTCGCGCTGCTGCGCCTGCTCGCGCGCGACTACCCGCGTGACGCCGTCGAGCGCCAGCCCGAGAAGCCCTTGCATCGGCTGCTGCGCGCCTATGGCCTCGAGGAGAGCGCGCGGGGCGACTCCGACCCGGCGCTCCTCGACACGACGCATCCCTACATTCGGGTCGACATGTCCCAGTGCATCGACTGCTACCGCTGCGTTCGCATCTGCGACGAGGTTCAGGGCCAGTTCGTGTGGGCGGCGTGGGATCGCGGCGACCGTACCCGGATCGCGCCGCGCACGGCGGCGACGCTTCGCGACAGCGAGTGCACCAGCTGCGGTGCCTGTGTCGACACCTGCCCGAGCGGCGCGCTGGAGGACGTCTCGGTGCTCGAGCGCGGCGAGGCAACGCTCTGGACGAAGACGACCTGCCCGTACTGCGGTGTTGGTTGCGAGATGCTCGCGGGAACGCGCGACCAGCGGCTGGTGGCCGTGCGTCCAGCGATGGACGCGCCGGTGAATCGGGGACACCTCTGCGTGAAGGGGCGCTACGCGTTCGACTTCGCGCATGCCGCAGACCGCGTCACCCGGCCGATGATCCGCAAGGACGGCGTCTGGCGCGAGGTGTCCTGGGAGGAGGCGATCTCGTTCGTCGCCGCGGAGCTGCGGCGCATCGCGAGCGCTCATGGCGCACGCAGCGTCGGCATCCTGGGCTCGGCGCGCGCCACCAACGAGGACAACTACCTGATCCAGAAGCTCGCGCGCGTCGTCCTCGGCACCCACAACGTCGATTGCTGCGCGCGCGTCTGCCACGCGCCGACTGCGGCGGCGATGAAGGCGATGCTGGGGACCGGCGCGGCGACCAGCTCGTTCGACGACATCGAGCGAGCGAGCGCGATCCTCGTCTGCGGCGCGAATCCCACCGAGAACCACCCGATCGTCGGAGCACGCATCAAGCAAGCCGCCCTACGCGGCGCGCGCTTGGTCGTGATCGATCCACGCCGCATCGAGCTCGCGGAGTACGCGGACGTGCACCTCCAGCTCCGGCCCGGCACCAACATCCCGTTGCTGAACGCGATCGCCCGAGTGCTGATCGACGAGGGCGCAATCGACCAGGCGTTCCTCGCCGAGCGCGTTGAGGGCTGGCCCGAGCTGCGAACCTTCCTGTGCTACTGGTCGCCGGAGCGCGCCGCCGAGATCTGCGGCGTCGGCGCCGACGACATCCGCCGGGCCGCGCGCTTCTATGGCGAGACGCGCCCCGCCCTCATCGTCCACGGCCTGGGTGTGACCGAGCACGCACAGGGAACCGAGGGCGTCGAGGCGCTGGTCAACCTGGCGCTCCTCACCGGCAACGTCGGCAAGCCCGGCAGCGGCGTGAATCCCTTGCGCGGCCAGAACAACGTCCAGGGCTCGGCGCAGATGGGCTGCGAACCCGCGCACCTCACCGGCTACCAGCCGATCGAGCAGGCGCGTGCCCGCTTCGAGTCGGTGTGGGGCGCGCCGCTGCCCACCGAGCCAGGCTCGAACCTGATGCAGATGATGGACGCGGGCGCGCGCGGCGAGCTCAAGGCGCTGTGGGCGATCGGGTACGACATCCTGCTCACCAACCCGGATGCTGCCGCGACGCGAGCTTCGATCGAGGGACTGGAGCTCCTGGTCGTGCAGGATCTCTTCCTCAACGAGACGGCGCGCGAGCACGCGGACGTGTTCCTGCCGGCCTGCTCCTCGTTCGAGAAGGACGGCACGTTCATGAACGCCGAGCGCCGCGTGCAGCGCGTGCGGGCCGCGCTCGAGCCGATCGGCGACTCGCGGCCGGATTGGCGGATCGTGCAGGAGGTGGCTCGCGCGATGGGCGTCGAGAGCGGGTTCTCCTTCACCTCGCCGGCGGAGATCTGGGAAGAGATCCGTCGGTTGTGGCCCGCCGCCGCCGGGATCACGTACGCGCGTCTCGAGACGGCCGGGCTCCAGTGGCCGTGCCCGGACGAGAACCATCCCGGAACGAGCCTCCTCCACCAGACCACGTTCACGGGGGGTCGGCGCGCGGCGCTCCAGCACATCGACTACCGCCCGACTACGGAAACGGTCACCGAGGAGTATCCGTTCCTCCTCGTCACCGGACGGTCGCTCTACCAGTTCAACGCCGGGACGATGACGATGCGCACGCCGAACGTGAAGCTGCGTCCCACCGACACCCTCGACATGTCTCCGGCCGATGCCGAGCGGCTAGGGCTCGGAGACGGCGACCGCGTGCGGGTGCGGAGCCGTCGCGGCTCGACCCAGCTCCCGCTCCACGTCGATCCAGCGCTCAGGGAAGGCACCCTGTTCGCGACGTTCCACACCGCCGAGACCTTCCTCAACGAGGTGACGAGTCCCGTGCGCGACGCGGTGGTGGACACGCCGGAGTACAAGGTGACCGCGGTGACCGT
>DATAFT010000260.1:0-13174 GCA_036257295.1 Thermoanaerobaculia bacterium | reverse complement strand
CTTCCTCGGCGCCGCGACGCCGCCGGGCAAGCGCGCCACCAGCGTGCAGAAGGTCCTCCGGGTCTCGGGCAAGCACAACGACCTCGAGAACGTGGGGCCGAGCCCGCGCCACCACACCTTCTTCGAGATGCTCGGCAACTTCTCGTTCGGCGACTACTTCAAGGCCGATGCGATCGAGCTGGCGTGGGAGCTGGTCACCAAGGTGTGGAACCTCGATCCGGCGGTGCTGTACGCCACCATCTACGAAGCCGACGACGAGGCGGGCGCACTGTGGCGCAAGATCGCCGGGTTACCCGAGTCGCGCGTCATCCGCTGCGGCAAGAAGGACAACTTCTGGGCGATGGGCGACACCGGTCCGTGCGGTCCGTGCAGCGAGATCCACATCGATCTCCAGCCCGACCAGCCGCCGGTGCCGTGGGATCAGGGCAGCGAGTCCGGGCGCTACTTCGAGTTCTGGAACCTGGTGTTCATGCAGTTCGACGCCAAGCCCGGTGGCGAGCTGGTGCCGCTGCCCAATCCCTCGATCGACACCGGCGCGGGGCTCGAACGGGTGACTGCGATCCTGCAGCGCGTGCCGTCGAACTACGACACCGACCTGTTCCAGCCGCTGCTCCACGCCGCGGCCGACCTGGCCGGCAAGCGCTACGGCGAGACACCGTCCGACGACCTCTCGCTGCGCGTGGTGGCCGACCACCTTCGCGCGGTCGGCTTTCTGCTCGCCGACGGGGTGGTGCCCGGCAACGAGGGGCGCGGCTACGTGCTGCGCCGCATCCTGCGCCGCGCGGTGCGTCACGGGCTACGGCTCGGCCTCGAACAGCCGTTCCTCAACCGGCTGCTGCGGGTCCTGGCGTCGACCATGGACGTTTACCCCGAGCTCGAGGCCACGCGCGAAGCCTCGACCGCGACCGTGCTGGCCGAGGAGGAGAAATTCCTCTCGACCGTGGCGTCGGCGTCGCGGCACGTGCAGGAGCGCGTCGAGGCGGCCCGCGGCGAGGGACGCCATCGTCTCGCGGGCGGCGAGGCCTTCCGTCTGTACGACACCTTCGGTCTGCCCATCGAGCTGGTGCGCGAGATCCTCGAGGAGGAAGGGTTCACGCTCGACGAGGAAGGCTTCCGGAGCGAGCTCGAGCAGCAGCGAGAGCGTTCTCGCAGCGCGACCAAGGGCGTACAGGGCCAGGCGGCCAGCCTGCGCGCAGCGATCGCCGGCGACGATCTGCCGGCAACGCGGTTCGTCGGCTACGACCGGCTCGAGCTGGAAGGGGCGCGGGTGCTGCGGCTCGCGCTCGAGGAGGGCGGCGCGTTCACCGCCGCGCGTTCGCTCACCGCCGGCGAGAAGGGGGTGGTGGTGCTGGATACCACCGTGTTCTACGCCGAATCGGGCGGCCAGGTCGGCGATCGCGGGACGATGACTGCAACCGGTGCCCGGCTCGCCGTCGTCGACACGCAGAAAGACGGCTCGGGAGCGGTCTACCACCACGTCGTGGTCGAAGCGGGACGCATCGAGATCGGTGCCAGCCTCAACCTCGCGGTGGACGAGGTGCTGCGCCGGCGCACCGAGCGCAACCACACCGCCACCCATCTGCTCCACGCGTCGCTGCGCCAGCGGCTGGGACTCGGCGTGCGCCAGGCGGGATCGCTGGTGCATCCCGATCGCCTGCGCTTCGACTTCACGTTCGATCGGCCGCTCACCGAGGACGACCGCGACGCGATCGAGGACGTGGTCCACGATTGGGTGTCGCGCGCGGTGGCCACCAGGATCGAGGAGCGTTCGTACTCCGAGGCGATCGCGCGCGGCGCCATGGCGCTGTTCGGAGAGAAGTACGGCGAGCGCGTGCGCTCGGTCGAGGTTCCCGGATTCAGTCTCGAGCTCTGCGGTGGCTGCCACGTGCGCAACACCGGAGAGATCGGGGGCTTCCGGATCCTGTCGGAGCGGGGTGTCGCGTCGGGCGTGCGGCGCATCGAAGCGCTCTCCGGCGACACCGCGGAGAACCTGGCGCGCAGCGAACATCGACTGCTGCGCTCGATCGAGGAGGAGCTCTCGGTGCCGGCCGCCAAGGCGCCGGCGGAGATCGCCGCGCTCAAGGAGCGGCTGCGCGAGACCGAGAAGGAGCTCGAACGCGCCCGGCTGCGGCAGGTCGCCGGCGAGGAGGGCGGCGACGCGCAGGAAACCACGGTCGAGGGGGTCAAGGTGGTTGCGCGCGAGGTGGCGCCGGCGCCGCTCGGACAGCTCCGTAGCATGGCCGACGTGCTGCGCCAGCGGCTCGGCTCCGGAGTGGTCGTGCTCGGCGCGCGCGAAGACGAGAAGGTGAGCGTGATCGTGACGGTGAGCCCCGACCTCGCCGGCCGCCTCGACGCCGGCCGCCTCGCCAAGTCGCTGGGAACGCTGGTCGGCGGCGCCGGTGGCGGCCGGTCCGACTTCGCTCAGGCCGGTGGCAAGGACCCCGAACGCCTGGCCGCGGCGCTGGCGGCAGTGCCGGACACGGTCCTCGGACAGCTCCGCGAGCCGCCGACTCCCGCCTGAGTTTCGCCCTCGGGCCAACACCCTAAGTCCGCCCCGGTCGTCTGCCCTACGGATTTATTGGAATCCAGGCTGCGAGCGCGTATCATTCGCCCTTCACCTCGGTTCCTGGAGGCCGGTGGGTGAGGCGAAAGTGGGTAATGGGGGCGCTGCTGTGCGCCTTGGCACCGGTGAGCGCGCAGGCGCAGAGCACCGGAACGGGTGCGCAGGTCGATCTGGCCCGGCGGACCGACGGCGTCTACGTCCTCTCCAACAATCCCGACAAGCCGCGTCCCCCCATGGTCGGCATGGTCGGGATGCGCCAGGCCGGCGGCCGGTTCGGCCAGGCCTTGGTGGCTCCGCCGGCCCTGCGCGAGCGCATCAACGATCACGCCCTGGCGCAGGACCTCGATCCCAAGCTGGTCGAGGCGCTGATCCGCGTCGAGTCGGCGTTCAACTCGCGCGCCGTCTCGAACAAGGGCGCGATGGGTTTGATGCAGCTGATGCCGGGGACCGCGCTCGACCTCGGGGTCGAGAACGCGTTCGACGTCGAGGAGAACCTCCGGGGCGGCACCGCCTACCTCCGATCGCTGATCGACCGCTTCAGCGGTGATCTGACCCTCGCGCTCGCCGGCTACAACGCGGGCCCGGGCGCGGTCGAGAAGTACCGCGGAGTCCCGCCCTACCGCGAGACCACCGAGTACGTGCGCCGGGTGCTCGCTGCCTACGGCACGACGCCGGCGACCAAGGGCACACGCCGCCAGTCGACTTCGGGCACCATGAAGATCAGTGTTGTCCAGCCGCCGGTCGCGCCTGCAGCGACCGCCCGCGTCGCCTCCGGGGCGGGTCGCTAGCCATCGTCAGCGCGGAGAGGTCCGGAGGCGGGACGACTCCGGCGGCGATGCTCAATCTTCCCAACGTCCTGTCGCTGGTTCGGATCCTCCTCGTTCCCATCATCGTCGTCGTCCTGCTCACCGAGGTCGAGGACAAGGAGTGGATCGGGCTAGGGCTCTTCCTCGCCGCCTCGGCCACCGACTTCCTCGACGGTTACATCGCGCGCCGGCGCCAGCAGGTGACGCGGTTGGGTCAGCTCCTGGACCCCGCCGCCGACAAGATCCTCACCTCGGCGGCGTTCATCTCTCTGGTCGAGCTCGGTTTGGCTCCGGCCTGGATGGTCGTGATCGTGGTGGCGCGCGAGTTCGCGGTCTCGGCGCTGCGCTCGGTGGCGGCGTTGCAGAACCTGGCGATCTCGGCGTCGCCCTCGGCCAAGCTCAAGACCGCGCTCCAGATCGCCGCGATCGCGCTCGCCATCGTCTCGGAGAAGCTGGGCGAGCTCCAGAAGCTGGCGCCGGCGACGATGTGGGCCGCTGTGCTGGTGACGCTGTATTCGGGGGCCGAGTACTTCGTCAAGTACGGCCGGATGGTGGTCCGAGCCAAGTAGGCGTCCCTGGCGTCGAGTAGTCTTGCCGCCCGGGCGCCGAGCGGCGCCGTTCGCGCACTGGAAAACTCGCCTCTCGATGCCCACGCAGACACTGCAGCGGATCGCCCACTGGGGCGTGCGGCACCACGTGCGGATCTTCATCTGCGCCGCGGTGGTGTTCGCGGCCAGCATGCTCGCTTCGTCGCGGCTGCGAGTCGACAGCGACGTCCTGAGCCTGCTGCCCGCCGACGCTCCGGAGATCAAGACCTTTCGGCACACGCTCGAGGAGTTCGGCGGCGTCGACACGCTGATGATCCTGGTCGAGCTGCCGGAGCAGCGCGCGGTCGATCCCTACGAGGCGTTCGTCGAGGAGCTGGCGCTCGAGCTCGCGGAGCTGCCGCAGCTCGAGTACGTCGATTACCGCATCGCCAATCTCGAGGAGCTGGTCGAGACCCACTTCCCGCAGGCGTTCCTCTTCCTCGATGCCGACGATCGCGAGAGCTTCGAGCAGAAGCTCTCGACCCCCGAGCTCGAGCGTCGTGCCGCCGAGATCCGGCGGACGCTCGCGACTCCACAGTCGCTGATCGCCAAGAGCCTGATCCGCATCGACCCGCTCGGCCTGGCCGAGGTGTTCCTCGGCAAGCTCTCGAGCAGCCGCGGGGCGCTGCGGGTCGATCTCTCGACCGGCTTCTTCCTGTCGCCCGACCACCGGCTGCTCCTGCTACTGGCCAAGCCGACCGAGCCCGCGCAGCACTTCCAGTTCACCGAGGGGTTGGTGGCCGCGGTCGAGCAGACGATCGAGGGCGCGCTCGGGCGCTGGGAGGAGATCGCGGGCCCCGACCCGCCGCCGGCGCCGAAGGTAGAGCTCGGCGGCAACTACATCACCACGCTCGAGGACGCCCGCTACATCCGCCGCGACGTGGTGGTCAACAACGTGGCCTCGACGGTGGGCGTGCTCCTGCTCTTCGTCTACGCCTTCCGCCGCTTCGGTCTCATCCTCTACGCGCTGGTCCCGCTGTTCATGGGCATGACCATGACCTTCGGGTTGATGGGCGTCTCGGTCGGCGCGCTCAACGCGGTGTCGGGCGCGAGCGCCGCGCTCTTGATCGGCCTCGGCATCGACTTCGTGATCGTCTCCTACGGCCGTTACGTCGAAGAGCGCAGCAACGGCGCCTCGGTCGATTCCGCGCTGATGACGATGAACGGTCAGACCGGACGCTCGGTGATCTCGGGCGCGGTCACCACCACCGCCACCTTCTGGGCGTTCGCCGGCACCGAGTTCGTCGGCCTGCGCCAGATGGGCTTTCTCACCGGCACCGGAATCCTGTTCTGCCTGGTCTCGGTCCTGTTCCTGATGCCCGCGATGCTGGCTTGGAGCGAGGCGCACCATCGGAAGCGCCAGCGCGAGGAGCGCCTCTATCTCCACGGCTTCGGCACCGATCGCCTGATCCGGTTCTCGATGCGTCACGCCCGCGCCGTGCTGGTGGTGGGCGCCGTGCTGACGATCGCCCTCGGCGCCTTCGCGACCCGCATCAAGTTCGAGGACTCGATCCGGGAGATGCGCCCGCGCGGCACCCGCAACGTCAACATCGAACGCCTGATGACGGAGCACTTCGGCACCGGCCTCGATTTCATGATGCTGGTGCTGCGCGGCGAGTCGCTCGAGGAAGTGCTCGAGCTCACCGCCACCGCGACCGAGAAGGCGAGGGCGCTGGCCGGCGGCCCCGAGCTGGTCCGCGCCGAGAGCATCGTCTCGGTGCTGCCGCCGCGGGATCGCCAGCTCGAGACCATCGCCTGGCTCGAGCGCCATCGCGACGACATCGCCTCGGTCGAGCGGGTGCGTCGCGCCTTCTTCGAGGCGGCGGCGCGTGAGGGGCTGCGCCCGGAGGCGTTCGAGCACGGCTTCGATCTGTTCGCACAGGCGGCCTCGGTCGCGCATCCGATCTCGCTCGACGACCTGCGGGTCGACGACGCCAGCCAACGCCTGCTCGAGCGGTTCGTGCGGCAGACCCCGGAGGGCTGGACCTCGATCGTCTATCTCTACCCGCCGCCGCAACGCTGGAAGCGCGAAGCGCCGCCGGGGCTCCGCCGGCTCGCCACCGAGCTCGGGCCTCGGGCGGAGCTCACCGGCATCAACGTCGTGAGCGAGTTCATGCGTAGAACGGTCAGGCGCGACGCCATCATCGCGTCGCTGATCGGTTTCGGGCTCGTCCTCGCCATCCTCTGGATCGACTTCCGCCGCGTGTTCGACACCGTGGCCTCCCTGTTCCCGCTCTTCGTCGGAGTGATCTGGATGCTGGGCGGCATGGTGGCGCTCGGCTTGTCGATGAACTTCTTCAACGTGTTCGTCACCGCCATGATCATTGGCGTCGGCGTCGACTACGGCGTGCACATGATCCACCGCTACCGCGAGGAGAAAGGAGCGAGCCGCGAGCGGCTCGAGGCCGGCCTCACCGAGACCGGCAAGGCGGTGGTGCTGGCGGCGCTCGCCAACGTAGTCGGCTTCGGCTCGCTGGTGTGGTCGTCGTACCCCGGCATCCAGTCGATCGGCTACGTCGCGATCATGGGCTCGTCGTCGAGCGCGTTGGTGGCGCTCACAGTGCTACCCGCCTACCTGGCGATACGATTGGACCGGCAAGCGAAGAGCGCCAAAGATGTTTGAAAGCCTGCAGCAACGTTTCCAAGGAATTTTCCGTCAGCTCCGCGCCGAAGGACGGGTGGGCGAGGAGCACGTCGCCGCCGCGGCGCGCGAGATCCGCATGGCGTTGCTCGAGGCCGACGTCAACTTCAAGGTCGTCAAGTCGTTCGTCGACCGCGTCAAGGAGAAGGCGCTCGGGGCCGAGGTGCTGGGCAGCCTCACGGCCGATCAGCAGGTCCTGAGGGTCGTTCGCGACGAGCTCATCGAGCTCCTCGGCGAGAGCGGCGGCGAGTTGCGCCTGTCCGGACGCCCCGCGGTGGTCGTCCTGTGCGGCCTGCAGGGCTCGGGCAAGACCACCACCGCCGGCAAGCTGGCGCTACGGCTGCGTGGGCGCGGCCGCAGCCCCCTGCTGGTGGCCGGCGATCTCCAGCGCGCCGCCGCCGTCGAGCAGTTGGTGCAGGTGGGGGCCGGCGTCGGCATCCCCGTGCTCACTCCCGAAGCCGGCGAGGACGTGCTGCGTCTGATGCGACGCGTCAGCGAGGCGGCGACCCGCGGCGGACACGACACCGCCATCGTCGACACCGCGGGTCGTCTCCACGTCGACGCCGAGCTGATGGACCAGCTCGAGTCGGTGGTGCGCATCGTCTCGCCGTGCGAGACGCTCTACGTCGCCGACGCCATGACCGGACAGGACGCGGTGCGCAGCGCCGGCGAGTTCGCCTCGCGCATCCAGCTCACGGGGGTCGTCCTCACCAAGCTCGACGGCGACGCCCGCGGCGGCGCCGCGCTGTCGGTCCGCAGCGTGACCGGAGTGCCGATCCGCTACGTCGGCATGGGCGAGAAGTCGGGCGACCTCGAGCCGTTCGCGCCCGAGCGCATGGCGTCCCGCATCCTCGGCATGGGCGACGTCCTGTCGCTGCTGGAGAAGGCGGAGCAGGCATTCGACGGCGACGACGCGCAGCGCATGGCGCGTCGCCTCGCCAAGCGCGAGTTCACGCTCGAGGACCTCCAGGACCAGTTGCTCAAGCTACGCCGGATGGGTCCATTGGCGTCCCTGCTCGAGCTGCTGCCCAAGGCCGGCCCCCTGCGCGGCCTCGACGCCTCGCAGCTCGACGAACGCCGCGTCGGGGTGATTCAGGCCATCCTGGGGTCGATGACCCCGCAGGAGCGCCGCCGCCCCGAGCTGCTCAACGCCTCGCGCAAGCGCCGCATCGCGCGCGGCTCGGGCACCACGGTGCAGGACATCAACCAGCTCCTCAAGCAGTACAGGGAAATGCGCCGCATGATGAAGAGCATCAAGGGCAAGTGGCTGCGCGGCGCCCTCGGCGGATAGGGATGCGCCGTCCGCGGCGCCAAAAGCGTCGGCACGGGACCGGTGCTAGTCAGCACCGGTCCCGTGCTAGACTTCGCCGTTCTCACGGGAGGCCGCCCGCGGCGCCTCGACCGGCGCCGGGTTCCAGGCCCTTTTGATTTCCCCGAGAGACGGAGGCAGAGACTGATGCTGAAGGTTCGGCTGCGCCGGATGGGCGCACGCAATCGCCCGTTCTACCGCGTGGTGGTTTCCGACTCGCGCCGGGTGCCCAACGCGCCCGCGATCGACGAGATCGGGTTCTGGGATCCGTCGCGACAGCCGGCGGTGCTCGAGGTCGATCGCAACCGTATCGACTACTGGGTGAGCCGTGGCGCTGGGCTCTCCGACTCGGTGCGCAAGCTGGTCGATCAGGCCGCTGCCGCGGCTCCGGCCGAAGCCTCGTCGTAGCCGGACGATGAGCGAGCTGCGACAAGAGCTGGGCGACGCCGTCCGTCTCCTGGTCGACGATCGAGAAGCTGTCGAGATCGACGAGCGCGATTCGCCCGACGGCGTTCATTTCGAGATCCGCGTCGCCTCCGGTGACCTCGGCAAGGTGATCGGCCGCCAGGGCAGGACGATCCGCGCGCTGCGCTCGCTGCTCGAAGCGAGGGGCGGCAAGGACGGCGTCCGCTACTGGGTCGACATCCACGAAGACGAGTAGCTCCGCGAATGGTGTTTACCATTCGCTCCGCTACTCATGCTGTCTGGCGCCGCGGACGGCGCGCGTCGGCTCTCCGGAGGACCGGACAGCCTCCTTCGTAGCGCGAAGCCGCCGGTGCGGTCGCGGTCGCGGAGTTCGGTAGCGATGGACCGCGGGCTTCCCGACATCGTCATCGTAGGTAGGGTGGTGCGGCCGCACGGTCTCGCCGGCGAGGTCGTGGTCGATCCCGCTACCGACGTCGAGGAGCGCTTCGATCCGGGCTCGACGCTTCGACTCGGCCCCGCCGGGCGACGCGTCGAGGTGGCTCAGTCGAGACCGTTCGGCGATCGACTGCTGGTCCGCTTCGAAGGCATGGCGGACCGCACGGCGGTCGAGGCGCTGCGCGGGCTCGAGCTCACGGTGGAGCGCCGCGAGGTGCCGCGCGCGCCGGTCGGGTCGTTCTACCACTTCGAGCTGCTCGACTGCGTCTGCCACGACGCGGCTCTGGGCGAGCTCGGGGTGGTGCGGGCGCTGCACGAGGACGGCGGCGGCGTGCTGCTCGAGATCGTCCTCGACCAGCGTCGGTTGCTGGTCCCGTTCGTCGATGAGTTCGTGGTGCGCATCGACGTCGCCGCGCGCCGGATCGATCTCGACCTGCCTCCTGGTCTGGTGGACGTATGCGCGTCGACGTGATCACCATCTTCCCCGAGCTGTTCGAGCCGTTCCGCCGCACCAGCCTGGTCGGTCGCGCGGTCGAGGCCGGATTGCTCTCGATCGCGGTCCACGACCTGCGATCGTGGAGCGCCGATCCTCACCGCTCGGTCGACGACGAGCCCTACGGTGGCGGCGGTGGCATGGTGATGACCGCGCCGCCCTGGATCGCCGCGGTCGGCGCGGTGTCGGCGGGCGCCCAGCCGTGGCGGATCCTGCTGTCTCCTCAGGGGGCCGCGCTCACCGACGCCAAGGTGCGGGAGCTGGCCCGACGCCCGCACCTTCTCTTCCTGTGCGGCCGCTACGAGGGGATCGACGAGCGGGTGGCCCAGACCGTGGTCGACGACGAGATCTCGATCGGCGACTACGTTCTGGCCGGGGGTGAGCTCGCGGCGATGGTCGTGGTGGAGGCGGTGTCGCGCTGGATCCCGGGGGTGGTCGGGCTGCCCGACTCGGTCGAGAGCGACAGCTTCGGGCACGGCCTGCTCGACCATCCGCACTACACCCGGCCGCGCGAGGTAGCCGGGCTCGCCGTTCCCGAGGTCCTGCTGTCGGGAGATCATCGCGCGATCCGCGAGTGGCGTCGCGAGCAGGCCGTCCGGCGGACGCGCGAGCGGCGTCCGGACCTCTTGCGTGACCCGGAATCTTGCAAGCGGGCCGGCGAAGAAGGATAATAGCCGCCGATCTATACGGTAAGCGTCTCGAACTCAACAAGTTACAGGCTTCATTTCAGCGAGCTGGAAAGCGGGTTCTGCCAATGATCGAACTGCAGCAAGTCGAGTTGCCCTATCTGAAGACGGATCTGCCCGAGTTTCGCCCGGGTGACAACGTGCGGGTCCACGTCCGAGTGGTGGAAGGCGAGAAGGAACGCATCCAGGTGTTCCAGGGCGTCGTGATCGCGCGTAAGGGCGGTGGCACCCGCGAGACGTTCGCGGTGCGCAAGATCTCGGGTGGAGTCGCGGTCGAGCGCATCTTCCCGCTGCACTCGCCCACGATCGCCAAGCTCGAGGTGGTGCGCCAGGGGCGCGTCCGGCGCGCCAAGCTCTACTACCTGCGCTCGCTGCGCGGCAAGGCTGCCCGCATCAACGAGCGGCGCACCGACCGGTTGGAGTCGGAGGACAGCGAGACCTGAGGTTCCGTAAGGCAGCATGCAGTCCCTGCTCGCCGAAGCCTTCCGGCTGCACCTGCTCGCGGGTCTCGAGGACGAGCTGCGACAGAGCGGGTTCCGGCGTATCGCCGGTGTCGACGAGGTGGGGCGCGGCTGTCTCGCGGGACCGGTGGTGGCGGCCGCAGTGATCGTCGATCCCCGTCGCCTGGTACCCGGTGTGAACGACAGCAAGCAACTCGACGCGCCGACCCGCGAGGCGGTCGCCAGCGAGATCCGGCGGACCGCGCTGGGCTATGCGGTCGGGATCGTCTCGGCGACCGAGATCGATCAGAGCAACATCCTGCGCGCGTCGCGGACGGCGATGGTGGAAGCGCTCCTCACCCTCCAGCCCACGCCCGACTGCGCCGTGGTCGATGCGGTCCCGATCCCATGGCTGCCGTTCCCCTGCCTGCCGGTGGTCCGTGGTGACGCGATCTCCTACGCCGTGGCGGCGGCCTCGGTGGTGGCGAAGGTCGAGCGCGATCGCATCATGAGCGAGTACGACCTCGTCTATCCCCAGTACGGTTTCGGCGTGCACAAGGGGTACGCCGTCCCCGAGCATCGCCGCGCCATCGCGACCTACGGCCCCAGCCCGATCCATCGGCTCACCTTCCGCACCGTCGTCCCTCGCTCGGCACCCGACGCTGGAGTGGTCGCCTGATGTGGCCCTTCCGTCGCGACGCGTCGTCGGGCGCGGCCGAGAAGCTGGTCGCCCGCGGCAAGATCGAGGCGGCGATCAAGATGTATCGCCGGGTGCTCAAGGCCAACCCGGGCGATTCGTCGACGCTCAATCGGGTGGGCGATCTGCTGGCGCGGGTCGACAAGTACACCGAGGCGATCCAGCTCTATCGCGAGACCGCTGAGCTCTTCGTCGAGCAGGGCTTCTACGTCAAGGCGATCGCGGTCTACAAGAAGATCCATCGCCTCGATCCCGGCCAGCTCGACGTCTACCGCAAGCTCGCCGAGCTCTACACGCTCCAGGGCCTCCACAACGACGCGCGCACCCACTACGAGGTGCTGGTCGACTATCACGACCGCCAGGGCGATCTGCCGGCCGCCATCGGCGTCTGTCGCAAGCTGGCCGAGCTCCAGCCGCAGGATCCGGCGCACCGCACGCGTCTCGCCGAGCTCTACGAGCGCAAGGGCGACACCGCGAGCGTCGCGCGCGAGTACCTCGAGATCGCTCGCATGTTGCTCGTGCGCGGCGCCTTCGAGAAGGCGACCCAGGTACTCGAGCGGGCTCTGGCGGTCAACTGCGGCGACGCCAACCTGCTGATCGATTCGGTCCGTCTGCTGCGGTCGGAGGGCCATCACGACTTCGCCGAGAGCTTCCTCAAAGACGCGGAGGAAATGAACGTCAAGGCCGGACGGCTTCGCTTGGTGGCCGACGTCCGCGAGCGGCTCCGTCCCGACGAGCCGCCGGCGGTCGCGGTGGCGCCGGTGGCGGTCGACGCCGGTGACGGCAAGCCCGCCGCGCTTTCGCTCGATCCCGAAGAAGACGTCTATCTGCTGCAGGTCGACGATGAGGCACCGGCGGACGAGCCCGCGGCGGCCGCGGCGGAGCCGCAGCTCGCCGAGGACGCGCTGGCCGAGATCGACGTCTTCGTCAAGTACGGTTTCCGCGAAAAAGCGCTCGACCGCCTGGGCGATCTGCTACGCGCCGAGCCGCGCAATCTGCTCGCGTATCAGCGTCTGGTCGAGCTGCTGCTGCGTGACCGCTCGCACCGCGCCGCGGTCGAGGCGGCGAACCAGATGTCTCAGGTCGCCGTCGCCAGCGGTCAGCTCGAGCTCTGGCGCGAGATACGCGAGCGGCTGCGTGAGGAAGGGTTCCTGATCAGCGGCGACACGGTGAAGGCGGCTCCCGCGGAGCTGCGCGACGACTCCGAGGAGTTCGAGCTGCTGGAAACCGGCCCCGAGACGCCGGCAGTGGCCGACCTCGACTCCATCGTGGCGCAGGCGCGCGCCGATTCCGCCGCGTCGTCGGATCTGTTCGAGATCCTTCCTCCCCAGGCCGATCAGGCCGCGGAATCGGAGGCGCCTCCGCCGCGCGCGGCGGCTCCGGCATCGCCGTCGTCCAGCCCTGGCCAGGAGGGCGTCGAGTTCGTCGTCGTCGACGACGGCGAGTTCGCCGACCTCGCCGAGGAAGTCGAGCGCGAGATCGAGACCGCCGGTGCCGCCGAGCCGGTCGAGGTCGAGGCGCCGTCGGTCGAGGAGATCGTCGCCAGCTTCAAGCAGGGCGTCGCCGAGAATCTCTCGCCCGAGGACTACGACACGCACTACAACCTAGGTATCGCCTATCGCGAGATGGGCCTCATCGACGAGGCGATCGGCGAGTTCGAGATCGCGATCAAGAGCCGCGACTACATGATCGGGTGCTGCTCCCTGCTCGGGCTGTGCTTCCGTGACAAGGGCGAGGCCGATACCGCGATGGACTGGTACCGGCGCGGTCTCGCCGAGCCGGATCTGCTCGACCAGGAGCGTCACGCCCTGCTCTACGACCTGGCCGAGACCTACGAGACGGCCGGCGACCTGGAGTCGGCGCGCAAGGCGTGTGGCGAGATCTCGAACGTCGACGGCGGGTATCGCGATGTCGGCGAACGCTTGGCGGCGGTGGGTTAACCCGTCGTGAACCGGCCTCGCCGGCCCAGCCTGCCGAGTAGGGCCTTCATCCTCTACCACTACAACAGCCGGAGCTCCTAGGAGCTACAGGCCGACATGATGAAGCACTATTCCGGACACTTCGTCATCGGCGGCGACTGGACGTCTATTG
>DATAFT010000230.1:0-11147 GCA_036257295.1 Thermoanaerobaculia bacterium | reverse complement strand
TGACTCGTCGTCGATGACGCCCGCCAGTCCCTCGTCGTCTCCAGCTTGCTTCCTGGAACGCTCGCCCCCACCCGACCCGCTCCTTGACAAGGAGTCGTTCTATATCAGCTACGCTCCGCGCGCGCGCCGCGCCTCTGACGGCGGCCTGGCCGTTAACTCTTCGCCGCCGATTTCGATGTGTTTAGGGCTTCGTCGAGCCAGGACCAGAAGGCGGGTTCCAGGATCGCGGTGACACGAATCTCGGCGAGCGCATCCAGCCGGTCTTCGATCTTCACTCGATCCTTGGCGGTGACCACCACCGTGTCGGCGCCGGTTCGCTTGCGAGCACGCTCGATACGGTCGAGGCTGCGCTGCGGGAAACGATGATGATCGGCGAACGCCAGGTGCTCTTGCACCTGGAGCCCGAGAGCGCGCGCCGTGCGCGCCACACGCTCGGGATGCGCGATGCCGGTGGCGAGCACTACGCGCGCCGACGCTGGACGGGGCTCGAGCGTCGCCTCGAGCCCAGCGGCGAACGCCCGGCCGGCGAAGCCGAATGGCGCCAGCGCCAGCTTGAGCGGCTGCGCGGCGTGGTCGAGCGGGCCGGTCATCCCGGTGAGGATCGCCGCCTGCGCGGCGCGAGCGGCGTCGAGCGGCTCACGCAGCGAGCCGAATGGCAGCAGCCGCCCGTTGCCCCAGGGATGGTCGAGTGGGAACGCCAGCAGGTCGAGGTCGCGCGCCAGGCCGAGATGAGAGAAGCCGTCATCGAGAACGAAGACGTCGAGCGGCGCGCCGAGCGCGTCGATGGCGTGAAGGCCGGCGAGGAAGCGGTCCTCACCGACCACGATCGCGACCCGCGGCAGCGCTTCCGCCAGCATGCGAGGCTCGTCGCCCACCTCCGCTGCCGACGCTTCCGGCCCGTTGCCCCGTGACGCCAGGCGCGGACCGCGCGTGGCGCGGCCGTAGCCGCGCGACAGCACCGCGACGCGCCGCCCGCCGGCGTCGAGGTGGGCGGCGATGGCGGCCACCAGCGGTGTCTTTCCACTGCCGCCGAGCTGCAGGTTGCCGACCGAGATCACCGGCGCCGGCAGCCGGCGCGCGCGACCGGCAGAGGCGCGCCGGCGTCGCGCCAGCAGGGCGCCCCAGAGCAGGGTCCACGGCGTGGCGCGCGGTGGTGGCGGCAACATTACCGGCGCCGAGCTCATCGAGCGGGACCGGCCAGGAGCGGACGAAGGAGCTCGAGCGTGCGCTCGAGCGCGCCGCGGTTCTCGACGACCAGGGCCGCCGCGCGCTCGCCGACGATGCGCCCGGACGTCGGATCGTCGAGCCAGGCCGTCCACGCCGCGCCGAGGTCGCGGGCGTGGGCGACGCGCCGCCAGGCGGAGCGGGCATCGAACAGCGCCGCCATCTCAGCGAAGTTCTGCATCGACGGACCCGCCGCGATCGGCGCGCCGAAGCGGGCGGCCTCGAGCGGGTTGTGACCGCCGCTCGGCACCAGGGTGCCCCCGATGAACACGGAGGCGGCGTGGCGGTAAAGCGACGCCAGCTCACCCATGGTGTCGAGGAGGAGAACGTCCATGCGCTCGCCGGCGTCGCGCTCATCGGGCGCGTCGAGATGGCTGCGTCGAGTCGCGCTCCACCGTCGCGCCGCGATCAGGTCGAGCACCAAGGCCGCGCGCTCGGGATGCCGCGGCGCGAGCACCAAAAGAGCGCGCTCGGGACCGACCGCTCCGAAGGCGTCGAGCACGGCCTCTTCCTCGCCCGCCATGGTGGATCCCGCCACCAGGATCGGGCGTCCGGCGGCGACGGCGCGCACCGCCGCCTCGAGTGCGTCGAGTTTCGGCGGCTCCGGGCTCTCGAACTTGAGATTGCCGGTCACGCGCACGCGGTCGGCGGCCACGCCGAGCTCGAGCAGGCGATCGCGGTCGCTTTGGGTCTGGACGCCGAAGAGGTCGACCGGCTGGAGGATCGGCCGCACCCACCGCTTGAGGCGGCGCAGGCGCGCGAAGCCGCGATCGCTCACGCGGCCGTTCACCACCACCACCGGCAGCGAGCGCTGCTTGACCCGGGCGAGGAGGAGCGGCCACAGGTCCCCTTCCACCAGCACCAGCGCGCTCGGTGTGTAGGCGTCGAGGAACCGTCGGACGGCGAACCCCAGGTCGAACGGCAGGTAGGCGACCCGGTCGGCGGCGATCGAGCGCCGCGCCACCGCCTGGCCGGTCGGCGTCACCGTGGTGAGGACCAAGGGGGTCGAGGCGGGCAGGGCACGGATCAAGGTGGCGGCCACCCCGACCTCGCCCACCGACACCGCGTGCATCCATAGTCTGGAAGCTGGTGCCACGGCGGGATTGAGGCCCAGCCGGCCGCGGAGGGTCGGCAGGTAGTGGCGGCCGCGGCGCAGGAGGAGAACGGGCGCCGCTCCGGTCAGGAGCACGAGCATCCCGACCTGGTAGAGCAGCCAACCCATTGCCGGCGGCAGTATAATTGCCGCCTTCGAGCCGCCCCAGCGCCTTTGGACGTGCTGTTTCCGCCGTTCGTATGACCCTCCGGAGAGACCAGGTGCCACAGCTCGCGTACTCGGAGAGAGGGGCCCGCGCCCGATGGGCAGAAGAGCACGACATCGCGCTCATGGAGGGCTTGCGCGACGATGACCCGCTCGCCCTGGACGAGCTGGTGTCACGCAAGACCCAGCCTCTGCTCCAGGTCGTCCAACGCATCCTCGGCGACCTCGAAGAGGCCCGCGACGTGGTGCAGATCACGCTACTGCGCGTCTGGCAGCGCCGCCGCGAGTACGACTCGAGGTGGCAGCCCAACACCTGGATCTTCCGCATCGCCACCAACATCGCGATCGACCTGCTGCGCTCGCGCCGCAGTCGGGAGCGCAGCTCTTCCGGCGTTCTCCATCACCTGCGGCAGGCCGGTGTCCGCCAGGAGCGCCGCGATCAGTCGCGCCTCGCCAGCGATGAGGTGCAGCAGATCTTTCTGAGTCTGGCCGAGTGCCTGACCGAGAAGCAGCGGGTGGTGTTCGTGCTGCGCGAGATCGAGGGACACCCGTCGCACGAGGTGGCGCGCATCCTCGGTTGCCGCGAGTCGACCGTGCGCAACCACCTGTTCAACGCCCGCAAGATCCTGCGTGACCGCTTGCTGGAACAGTATCCGGAGTACGTTCCGGACCACCTGCGCGCATAGCCGCCGAGCCTTTCGAACCAATGGACTGCGTCGAAGCCAGGAGATTCCTCCGCCAGGAGGACGCCGCCTCGGAGCGGGATCGCGATGCCGCGCTCGAGCATCTCGACGATTGCGCCGAGTGCAGCGCGATCGCCCCCAGCCTCGATCCGCTGCTCCTGTTCCGCAGGCTTCCGGAGGTGGGGATCAGCGCGGCGGACACCGCGCGCATGCGCGAGGCGGTGGGGGTCCTGCGCCGGGCGCCCGCCGATCCGGCGCCCCCCCGCGCCGCGATTGGCCTGCGTCTGGCCGCCGCCATCGTTGCCGCGGGCGGTCTGTGGCTCGCGCCCGGCCCCCTCGATCGCTCGCCCACGGGGTCCGAGCCGCCGCCGGCCACCCTGGCCGGCGCCGTGCCGCTGCCCGAGTACCTCCCCTCGGTCGAGACCATCTCCGACGCCTACGTCGCCACCCAGATCACCGAGGACGACCTGACCCTGGTCATCCTGGCCAACGTGGACGTGGCGGGGCAGTAGATCCGTACAAGGGGTGTGATGGACCGCAGCGTCTTCCATCTCGGGGCGGCCCTCGCCCTGGCGTTCGCCGCTTTGGGCGCGGCTTCGGCCCAGACCGAGGCCGCCGTCGCCGACGAGCCGATCAAGGTGCACGTCTTCACCTTCGAGCATCAGTCGGCCGAGGACGCCCTGGGCGAGATCCGGCCGCTGTTCTCCGAGCGCGGCTCGGTCGAGCTCAAGCAGGGCGGCGACACCGTGGTCTTGCGGGATCAGCAGGACGAGCTCGAGAAGATCCTGCGCACACTGCGCGACTTCGACCATCCGCGCCGCGCGCTTCGGCTCCAGTTCCAGCTCCTGCGCGCCCATCGCGTGCCGTTCTCCCCACCGCAGATCTCGACCGGCGTCTCGCCGGCGCTGGTGGTGCGGCTCAAGCAGGTGCTGCGCTACGACACCTACGACAGCATGGCCACCACCAGTTTCGTGTCGAGCGAGGGCGAGCAGGTGGCCTACGACTTCGGCGACGACCTCGGCATGGAGTTCCGCGTCGGGACCGTGTTGCAGGAGACCCGGCTCGGCCTCAAGGACTTCCGCATGCTGCGGCGGGGCGCCTTCGGCGTCGGGGGCGGCGGCGGCGCTGTCACCGTGCTGCACGCCAACCTCGTCCTGCGTCTGGGCCAGACCCTGGCCATGGTGCTGACCCGCGACGAGGCGGCGGACACCGCGCTGGTGGTCGCGATCACTTGTGACCCCGCCGGCGACGAGCCCGGGGGCTGACGGGCGGTCATGGAGTTCCTCTGCCGGTTGGGCACGCCCGAAGGAAGGGTGGTCGAGGAGATCCACGAATCCTCCGACGGCGCCAGTCTGCGCGGCGCGCTCGAGCGCCGTGGCTTCCACGTGTTCTCGGTCGAGCGCCGCGGGTTCTCCCTGGCGCCGCGCGCGCTGGTGCCGCGGCTGCCGGCGCTGCGGCGCCCGCGACGCGTCAAGGCGCGGCAGTTCATGGTGTTCAACCAGGAGCTGGCGGCGCTGCTCAAGGCCGGCCTGCCGCTGCTCCAGTCGCTCGATCTGCTGCTCGAGCGGCGCAGTCATCCCCGGCTGCGCAGCGTCCTCTCCGAGGTCCGCGAGCGGGTCAAGTCGGGCGAAGACCTCTCCGAAGCGTTCGCCCACTTCGGCGACCTCTTCCCGCCGCTCTACGCCGCGAGCCTCAAGGCCGGCGAACGATCGGGCGAGCTCGAGACCGTGATCCGCCGCTTCATCCGCTACATGCAGCTAGTGCTCGCGGCGCGCCGCAAGGCGATCTCGGCGCTGGTCTATCCGGCGGTGCTGATTGCGCTCTCCGGGTTGATGATCGCGGTGATGGCGCTCTACGTCATCCCGCGGTTCCAGGACTTCTACACCGGGCTCGACATCGAGCTGCCGGCTCTGACCCGCGCCATCCTCGCCGGGTCGTTGTTCCTGAGGCGGAACGTGATCGCGATCCTGATCGTCGTCGTGGCGATCGCGATCGGCGTGCGGCACTGGAGCCGCTCGACGCGAGGCCGGATGACGATCGATCACGTCAAGATCCGCCTGCCGCTGGTCGGGCCCGTGCTCCACCGCTTCGCCATCTCGGAGCTGACCCGCTCGCTGGCGACCCTCCTCTCCGGCGGCATTCCGCTGGTACCCTCGCTCGAGGTGGCCACCGGAGCCGTCGGCAACACCTACGTGAGGCACTGCATCGAGCCCGCCGTCGGACAGCTCCGCGAAGGGAGCTCGTTTCACGAGGCGCTGATCAAGAGTGGTGTGGTCACCGACATCGCGATCGACATGATCAAGGTCGGCGAATCGACCGGCGCGCTCGCCGACATGCTCAACGAGGTCTCCGATTTCATCGACGAGGAGGTCGAGACTCGGGTCGAGCGCATCCTGACGCTGCTCGAGCCGGTGATGCTGGTGGTGATGGGCGCAATCATCGCGACGCTGCTGATCGCGATGTACCTGCCGATGTTCTCGGCTTGGCAGAACATCCGATGACGACCGATCCGTCGGTTTCGCGCTCGCAGAGCCTGGCCGCCGAGGGGGCGGCTGCGGTCTCCGGCAACGGCCATCGCGAGTCAGTTGCCGAAGCGCAGCGCACGGCCGGGCGGCTCGGGCTCGAGTACGTCGACCTGGGGCAGTTCCGCATCAACACCGATCTCTTCCGCCGCATCCCCTTCGACGTGATGCTGCGCTACGGCTTCCTGCCGCAAGAGCAGCTCCCCGGGCGCCTGGCGGTGGTGATGGCCGATCCCGGCGACGTGCAGAAGCTCGACGAGATCGAGCTCCTGCTCGGCCAGCCGGTCGAGGTGCGGGTGGGCACCGCGGCGCAGATCGAGGAGATCCTGCAGAAGAGCGAGAGCTCGCAGCGCGTGCTCGACGAGGCCACCGAGGACTTCCGCCTCCAGCTGGTGCAGGAGGACGAGGAGGGCGAGGAGGTCCTCTCGATCGATCGCATCAGCGCCGACACCAGCCCGATCATCAAGCTGGTCGACTCCACGGTGTTCAACGCCATCCAGCGGCGCGCCTCCGACATCCACATCGAAGCGCTCGACACCGAGGTGGTCATCAAGTACCGGATCGACGGCGCGCTCTACCATGCGATGGAGCCGATCGACAAGCGCCACCACCAGACCATCATCAGCCGCATCAAGGTGATGGCCGAGCTCGACATCGCCGAGAAGCGCATCCCGCAGGACGGCCGCTTCAAGCTGCGCGTGCGGGGCCGCACCATCGACTTCCGCGTCTCGGTGATCCCGTCCGTGCACGGCGAGGACTGCGTCATCCGCATCCTCGACAAGGAGTCGATGAGCCGGGAGTTCAAGAGCCTGCGGCTCGACATCCTCGGCATCGACGACGACACCGTCGGCAAGCTGCGCAAGTTCATCCACGAGCCCTACGGCATGGTGCTGGTCACCGGCCCCACCGGCTCGGGCAAGACCACCACGCTGTACGCCTGTCTCGCCGAGATCCAGTCGGCCGAGGACAAGATCATCACCATCGAGGACCCGGTCGAGTACCAGCTCCGCGGCGTGGTGCAGATCCCGGTCAACGAGAAGAAGGGCCTCACCTTCGCCCGCGGCCTGCGCTCGATCCTGCGTCACGACCCCGACAAGATCATGGTGGGCGAGATCCGCGACGAGGAGACGGCGCAGATCGCGATCCAGTCGGCGCTCACCGGTCACCTGGTGTTCACCACCGTGCACGCCAACAACGTGTTCGACGTGCTGGGCCGTTTCCTCAACATGAAGGTCGACCTCTACAACTTCGTGTCGGCTCTCAACTGCGTGCTGGCGCAGCGCCTGGTGCGGCGCATCTGCAGCCACTGCATGGTCGAGCGCCGCGCCAACCGCCAGCTGCTGCTCGAGAGCGGGCTCGACCCGTCGGTCTACGGCGGGTTCGTCTTCCACGAGGGCTCCGGTTGCATCGAGTGCAACGGCACCGGGTTCTACGGGCGGACCGCGGTCTCGGAGATCCTCGACCTCTCCGATCACATCCGCGAGCTGATCATCGAGCGCCGGCCCTCCTCGGAGATCAAGCGGGCGGCGATGGAAGAAGGCATGGTGTTCCTGCGCGAATCTGCGCTGCAGAAGGCGATGCAGGGAGTGACGACGCTGCGTGAGATCAACAAAGTGACCTTCGTTGACTGAGAGAAGAAATGGTGTCTAGCGTTCTTCTCTCGGCTGGGTTCTCGGCGCCGAGGACGGCGCGTCGCCCGCGAGGCTTGCTCGCGAGCCTGCTCGGCATCGTTCCGGGACCGGTCCCGCCGCACGTGTTCGAGGTCGACGCCACCGTCCTGCGTTACGCCGGCTTCGCCCGGCGCGGCGGCAGCCTCGAGCTCGAACGCTACGCCTCCGCGGAGCTGCCGGCGGAGATCTTCCAGCCCGGCCCCCTGGGGGGACCGCTGCGGGGACGCGAGAGCTTCGATCGCGCCCTGGAGGAGGTGCTCGGGCTGGCCCACCGCAGAGACAAGCAGGCGATCGAAGGTTCCCTGGTGCTGCCGGACCGCTGGCTGCGCCTGCTCTTCACCGAGCTCGAGCCCGAGCTCGGGCTCAAACCCGCCGACGAGGTGCTGCGCTTCAAGCTCAAGCGTCTGGTCCCGTTCCGCGTCGACGAGCTGCGACTCCGCGCCAGCGTGGTCCCCTCGTTTCCCGGCCAGGAGGGATGGCGGCTGCTCTACGCGTTCGGCGTCGAGCAGCTCCTGCGCGACCTCGAGATCGCGTTCGAGTCGCGCGGCATCCGCATCGGCCAGATCGCGAGCCGTACCCTCTATCTGGTGTCGCTGCTGCGCGAAAGCGAGCGGCGGTCGGTGCTGGTGGTGAATCTCGAAGTCGACGGCTACTCTCTCGGCTACGTCGCCGACTCGGTGCCGTACGTGTTCCGCTATCGCGCCGCCAGCGCCGACCTCGCCGACGCCGGACAGACGGCACAGGTGGCCCAGGACCTGCGCATCCTGCTCGGCTTCATCGGAGAGCACATGCCGCAGCACGGGATCGAGGAAGCGCTGGTGTGCGGCGCGCCGGAGTCGGCCGAGCCGTGGGTCGATCTGCTGCGCGAGCGCTTCGAGCTTCCGAGCCGCCTGATCGAGGCGCGAGACCTGCCGGCGGCACTGCCAGGGGGCCAGGTCGCATGGCACCACGCCGCTCCCCTGGTCGCCGCCGCGACGCGAGACGTGGCATGAGCCGACGCGGGCAACCGGCGGCGCCGAGCTCGCTGCTCGCCAACCTGGCCTCCTCGCCGTTCGTCAACAAGCGGCCGGTACAGCGGTTCGCGGCGGTGGCGTGGATGGTGGGCGCTCTGCTCACCGGGGTCAACGTCGCGCTCTGGGTCCAGTACCGCCACGAGTCGACGACGCTGCGCGAGCGTCTCGCCGAGACGCGCGCTGCGATCGATCGCAAGAGCAGGAACGTGGTGGAGATGGACGAACAGCTCCGCGGTCTGCGCCTGGGCGCGCAGAACGCGCAGGTGAAGTTCCTCAACGACCGCATCGCCGAGCGCACCTTCCCCTGGAGCCTGCTGTTCGAGCGGATCGCTACCACGCTTCCTGACGGCGTGCGCCTGAGGAGCCTCACGCCGGTGTTCGTCGATGGCGACGACGTCAAGCGGGACCAGAAGCGCGACGGCCCGCTGCCGACTCCCGGGGACGAGCTCGTCAGCCTCAAGATCAATGGGGCGGCGAAGACCGACGACTCGCTCTACGAGCTGGTGGACTCGTTCTTCGCGTCGCCGGCGTTCGCTCATCCGCGGCTGTTTCAGGAGAGCACCAGCGCCGCCGAGGTCGAGTTCACCATCGACGTCGACTATCGGCCGCGCTTCACCGGCGACGATTCGCACCAACCCGCCGCCGCGCGGGAAGCGGACGCTGCCGGCGAGGAAGGAGCTGGAGGCGAGAGTGCGGAGGGCGCGGCCGCGGAGGAATCAGCCGCTGAAGGATCAGCCGCGGAGAACGCAGCCGTCGAGCCCGCGATCGTCGAGGTGAGCGAATGACGATGCCGATGGCTTGGCGCGTGCGCTGGTGGCGTTGGGCGCTGCCGTTGGCGCTGGTGCTCGCCAACGCCGTGGTCCTGATCGTTCATCCAGGGCGCACCGGTGCCGGCTTCGCCGACATGGAAAAGGCGCTCGCGAGCGAGTCGCACGCCCTCCAGGCGCTCGGCGACAAGGAGAAGGCGATCGCGGCGGTGCTCGAAGACGCGCGCTCCAGCCGCCAGGCTCTCGCCGTGCTCTACCGCGACCGCTTTTCGACCCAGGCCGAGCGACTGACGCAGCTCATCACCGAGGTCAAGCGCCTGGCGCAGCGCGCCGGGCTCGAGCCGAAGTCGATCTCGTACCCCGAAGAGACTCTCGACGACTACGGGCTGGTGCGGATGTCGCTGGTGTTCGGGGTGGAGGGCAGCTATCCGCAGCTGCGGATGCTGGTCAACCTACTCGAGCACTCCGATCTCTTCCTCGTGCTCAAGCGCGTCGCTCTGAACAACTCGAACAGCTCGACCCTGGGCATCAACCTCGAGCTCTCCACCTTCTTCGTGCGCGAGCCCGCGGCGATCGAAGCGATCGAGGCCCCGGCAGCCGAGACGCCGGCGCGCGGCGAGGGTCGCACCGGCGACCGGAGCTCACAGTCATGAGACGACTGCGCGGGCGCGAACAGGCCATGCTCGGACTGCTGATCGCCATCGCCCTGGCCGTCGGTGTCTGGCGCTTGCTCCCGCTCCTCGGCGATCGCGGGCGCGCGGCGGTCGCCGGCACCGGCGAGTCGGGAGCGCGCAAGGCCGCATCCGGCATCAAGCTGGCGGAGGCGTTGAAGCTCGACCTCGACGCGCTGGCGGGTGGGTCGGTAGAGATCGAGATCGGCCGCGACCCGTTCCGCTTCGCCGCCCCGCCGCCGCCGCCGTGGCGTCCGCCACCGCCACCGCCGCCCCCGATGGCTCCGCCGCCGCCCCTGGGCCCGCAGCCGCCTCCCGTCGACGTGACCTTCCTCGGCAGCTTCGGCCCGCCGCAGCGGAGGATCGCCGTGTTCTCGGACGGCAAGATGATCTACAACGCCGAGCGCGGCGACACCCTCGGCGGTAAGTTCGTGGTGCACGCGATCGGCTACGAGTCGGTCGACCTCACCTTCGTCGGTTTTCCCGAGGTGCCGCCCGAACGCCTGGCGGTCGGGGGATAGAGGAGCTTCCCAGATGCGATGCGTTCGTTTCGTCGCCTTGCCGGTCCTGGTCAGCGCCCTGCTCGCGCTGGCGAGCTGCTCGGGCTATCAGCTCGAGCACGAAGTGAGGCTGGCGGAACAGACCGGGGACTGGGACCTGGCGGTGCTCAAGTACCTCGAGCTCACGCGCTCCGACCCCGGCAACATCGAGTATCGAGCCGGACTCCTGCGCGCGAAGATCCAGGCCTCGCTTGCCCACTTCGAGCTGGCCAAGAAGTACCAGGAGGCGGGACAGCTCGAGCGCGCTCTAGTCGACCTGCAGGAAGCGGTCCAGCTCGATCCCACCAACCAGTACGCGCAGGTCGAGCTCGACAAGGTTCGTGAGCAGCTCAAGGCGAAACGCGAACGGTACGACTACGCCACCAGCCTCGACACCCTGAAGGAGCGCAACCGGGGCGCGCTGGCGCAGCCGCCGGTGCTCGATCCGCGCTCCGACGAGCCGATCGATCTCGACTTTCCGGAGCCGGTATCGGTGATGGACATCTACCGCGCCCTGGGCAAGGCGTTCGGGATCAACGTGCTGTTCGATCCCCGGCTGCGCGACCAGGAGATCGCGATCGAGCTCAAGCAGGTCACCGCCCAGGACGCGCTCGAGATCCTGATGCGCGCGTCCGGTCACTTCTACAAGGTGGTCGACGCGCACTCGATCATCATCGCCGCCGACACGCCGCAGAACCGCCGCGCCTACGAAGACCTGATGATCCAGACCTTCTTCCTGTCCAACTCCGAGGTGCGCGACGTGATGACCATGCTGCGCAGCCTGGTCGACGCGCGCAAGA
>DATAFT010000200.1:0-5554 GCA_036257295.1 Thermoanaerobaculia bacterium | reverse complement strand
GCCTTGGCTTCGCGCCGCACGGCGTCGTCGACGAAGTCGGGAACGAAGGTGGCCATCACCACGCCGCCGTTCTTCGGCAGCCGCGCCAGCACGTCGTCGGGCACGTTGCGCGGGTGATCGGTGACGGCGCGAGCGGACGAGTGCGAGAAGATGACCGGCGACACCGCCACGTCGAGCGTGTCGTGCATGGTCGCGGGCGAGACGTGGGAGAGGTCGACCAGCATTCCCGTGCGGTTCATCTCGCGCACCACTTCCGATCCGAACCGCGTCAGTCCGCCGTGCTCCGCCTCGTCGGTCGCCGAATCCGCCCAGTCGCAGTTCGACGAGTGGGTGAGCGTCATGTAACGCGCGCCGGCGGCGTAGAGCTGGCGCAGGACCGCGAGCGAGTTCTCGATGGCGTGCCCGCCTTCCATCCCGATCAGCGATGCCACCTTGCCGGCGTGATGGATGCGCACCACGTCGTCGGCGGTATAGGCCATCTCGAGCGCCTCGGGATAGCGACTGGTCAACCGGTGGACGAAGTCGATCTGTTCGAGCACCGCTCTGGCGGCGCCCGGCCCGGCGAGATCGGTCGGGATGTAGACCGACCAGAACTGGCCGCCGAGATGGCTCGCCCGCAGGCGTGCGAGATCGGTGTGCATGGGCGGATCGAGCGCCCGCGTGTCACGGAAGTCGAGCCGCTCGAGATGGTTGTCGACGCGGGTGCGGTACTGCCAGGGAACGTCGTTGTGCCCGTCGATCAGGGGGGTCGAGGCGAGGACTTCGAAGACGACCTGGAGGCGGTGCGCCTCGTCCGCCGCCACCGCGCGGGTGCGGTTGGGCACCGCACACAGGAAGGCGAGCACCAGACCGATTGCGACGCCGCCTCGACGCACGGCGCGCATCTTAACGCCTGAGGGGGTCTTTGCTAGTGTGGCGCTCCTCATGACCACGCTGGGGATCGTCGGATTCGGCAACTTCGGCCGGTTCATGTGCAACCATCTGCGGTCGCGGTTCAACGTCCGCGTCCACGACCGGCTCGACATCGCCGACGAAGCGGCGCAGATCGGCGTCAAGAGCGCGCCCCTACCCGAGGTCGCCGCCAGCGAGATCCTGGTGCTGGCGGTTCCGGTCCAGAACATGGAGGAGGTGCTGCGCGACCTGCGCGGCGTCCCGCGGCTGCCCGAGCTGGTCATGGACGTGGGGTCGGTCAAGGTCAAGCCGCTCGATCTGATGGCGCGCTATCTGCCCAAGCGCGTCGACATCGTCGGCACCCATCCGATGTTCGGGCCGCAGAGTGGCCGCCACGGCATCGCCGGGCTCAAGGTCGTGCTCTGCCCGCTGCGCACGAAGCGGCTCGCCCGCATCCGCGACTTCCTCTCGCGTGAGATGAGGCTCGAGGTGCTCGAGATGAGCCCCGAGAAGCACGATTCCGAGATGGCGTACATCCAGGGGCTCACCCACTGGATGGCCAAGGCGCTGCGAGAGATCAAGCTGCCCGATCTCGGTCTGGCGACTCCCGCCTACCACCATCTGCTCAAGATCGAGGAGAACCTGCGCGAGGACTCCTCCGCGCTGTTTCGCACCATTCAGGCCGAGAACCCGTTCGCGGCGTCGGCGCGCGCCGAGCTGATGGCGAAGCTGCGCGAGATCGATGGCGAGATCGCGACGCTGGTCGCCGGCATGACCGAGGCCGGCGACGGCGCGGTGGAGGAGCCGGCGCACGGGGCGCCACGTCAGAGCGCGGTCCGGCGGCGCCGCTCCGTCAAGCGCGCCGGCAGCTAAGGGCGCGGTTTCCCGTCACTGGCCGTCAAGACAAGAAGCGCTCGGTGAGCGCCGCGACCAGCTCGTAGTTCTCCGCCACCTCGGCTAGTGGGTGGCCTTCGCGGAACACCTGCTTGTCGAGCTGACGCGACGGGTCACCGCCGGGCCAGATGCGCCAGGAGTCGTTGTCGATGACGTCGGCCACCACCAGCTTGCCGTCGCTCGCGCGCCGGCCGACTTCCATCTTCAGATCGACCAACGCCACCGGTCCGTTGGCGGTCTCGATCCGTCCCCAGGCGCGCTCGAGCGCGGCAAAGGTCGGCGCCATCAAGCGCTCCTCCAGGTAGCGGAGCTCCTCGGCATCGAGCAGCGCTGGCGTGTCGGTGAGCGGAGGCGTTTGGTCGAGCCGCCCCTTGGCGGGATAGAGCATCCAGCGTCCGTCGTCGCCGATTCGCATCAGAGGATCGGTGTAGACGCCGTCCGCCCATTTGCCAGAGCGCAGGTAGAGCTCGCGCGCTTTGCCCTCGTCCATCTGCACCGGCTTCGATTGGAGCGGAGGCATCACCACCGCGTTCTTGTGGAAGATCTCGCGCCGCAGCTCGGCGAAGCGGTGCGGTTTCTCGCGCGTGCTCTCGATCCACGGCTCGCGGTTGAGGATCGATCCCCAGGCGTAGCGTCGGGTGACCAGCTCGAGCGGCAGCATGCTGCACTCGCTGCACACCATCGCGCGGTCGCCTCCGGGTCGCAGGTACGCGGTGTCGATGCCCTCGGACTGGAGCAGGCGAAAGACGTTGCGCGCCTGCGTCGTCTTCCATACCGCGATACCGCTGATGGTCTCGCGCTTGGCGGCGTCGCCGCCGGTGAGCTCGTCCTTGGTCTCGAGCACCACCTCGCCGGGACGCTCGCCGCGGCGGATGATCTTGGTCTTGCCTTCGCTCAGGATCGCCGACATCTCAATCACCCTCCAGCACGCGCGGTTAGCTGGTCGAGGCGGCTCGCCAGCGCGGCCGCCAGATCGCGATCGCCGGTCTCGCGCAGTACGCGGCTCATGATCTCGACCGCGACGGCGGTCTTCCCCTCGCGCAGCAGTCGCTCGGCGCGCATCAGGTCGACGCGAAGCAGCGCTTCGCGCGCGGTCTGGACCTGATCCGGATCGGCACTCCGTTCGAGCCGCGCGAAGAGCGCCGCGGCGCGCTCGGGGCTGCCCAGACGCGCCTCGAGCAGCGTCAGGTTGAAGAGGACGTCGGTGCGCGTCGGCAGGCGGCGGTAGGCCTGGTCGAGCGCATCGAGACCTTCGGGCTCGGGCGCCGAGTCGGCCACCCATGCCGCTCCCAGCCCGGCCCAGGCCTCCGCCAGCTCGGGCTCGAGCACGAGACTCGCGCGATAGCTTTCGCGCGCCGCCGCGAGCATCGCTTGCGCCTGCTTCGCGCGCCGCGGCGAGTCGCGTAGATCGCCGGAGAGTCGCAGCAGCGTCTGTCCCTCGAGGAAGCGCGGCAGCGGATCGCGGCGGTCGAGCTCGCTCGCGCGTGCGTAGAGCTGGCGCGCTGCGTCGTGATCGCCCGCGAGCTCCTCGAGCCAGCCCATGCCCATGGTCGCGCCCGCGTGCTCCGCATCGAGCTCGAGTGCCGAGTCGAATCGTTCGCGCGCCGTGGCCACGCGCGCCGGCGAGTGGTGCGACAGCAGCCAGCCGAGCCGGTAGTGGAGGTCCGCGGGTGCAACCGAGGGCGCCTGGAGGTCGGCGTACGGCGTGGGCTCGCGGACCTCGACTCGCAGCGGCTCGCGCGGCGCGCGGCGCAGCTCCTGGTCGATGCGGCGATCGAGCGAGGCGAGGTCGCCGAACTCGGCGGTGAAGGCCGCGACGGCGTCCTCGCCGTCACGCAGGCGGCCGGCGTAGCGCGCGATCGCCGCTCGTCCGCCGTCCTCGGCCACCAACAGGTAGTGCACCAGCGCCCACGATTCGGCGTAGAAAGCGCTCTCCTGGACCGTGTCGTCCTGCGCATGAGCATCGGTCGCAACCGCCAGCAGGTCGGCCAGCGGCCGCCGCGGCCCGCGCTGCAAGCGGACCACGTGGTCGACCACCTGTCGTCCGACCCAGGCCTCGCCGCGCTGCACCTCGAGCGTGCTGTAGAACTCTGCCAGTCCCTCGTTGAGCCAGAGCGGCGCTTCGGGCAGGTGATGGCGCACGAAGCGATGGAGCACCTCGTGGTAGAGCACGCGACGCACCTCGCGCTCCGCCGCGGCGCTCACCACCACGAAGTCGCCGTGCGGATGGCTCAGGAAGAACCCGGAGACGGGAGCCGGACGCTCGCCCGCGGTGAGCGGTGCGTAGCGCGCGAAGGTCGCGTCGCTGGCGAACACGATCACCTGTGCGCGCGGAGAGAGCACCGATTGGTCGGGGTTGAGCGCGCCGAGCAGCGACTCGAGCGCTTCGAGGTCGACCGCGAGCCCGCGCAGAGTGCGCGCCGGAACGTCTCCGAAGAGCGCGAAGTGCGGGGTGGTGATGCGGTGCCAGGGCGCGGCATCGAGCTCGCCGGTATCGGCGGCGGCGCGTTCGAGCGACGGCACGCGGCTCGCGGCCTGGGCGCTCGCGGCGGGCGCCCAAACCAGCGCGAGCTGGAAGGTCGAGAGGCCGAGAACGGCGGCGAGGAGGCGGCGCCACATCTTCATGCCACCGCCGCGCGCGCCGCCATCGCGCCGATCATCTCGCGGACCGCGGCCTCCATGCCGATGAGGACGGCGCGCGACACGATCGAGTGCCCGATGTTGAGCTCCTCGACCTGAGGCAGCGCCGCGATCGCGCCGACGTTTTCGGTGGTGAGGCCGTGCCCGGCGTAGACGTGGAGGCCCTGCTCTTCGCCGAGCATGGCAGCCATGCGCACCTTGTCGAGCTCCGCGCGCCGGGATGCTGCCGCGGTGCGCGTGTAGGCGTCGGTGTTGATCTCGAACCCCGGGATCTCGCCGTCGTCGAGCGAGGCGAGCTGCTCGATCTGAAGCGGATCGGGGTCGAGGAAGAGCGAGACCGAGATGCCGGCCGCGCCCAGCTCGATCGCCGCGCGCCGCGCCCGCTCGAGCCCAACGCCCTCGAGGTTCAAACCGCCCTCGGTGGTGACCTCTCCGGCGCGCTCGGGCACCAGCGTGACCTGGTCGGGCTTGATGCGCACCGCGATTGCCACCATCTCGCGGTCGCTCGCCATCTCCAGGTTGAGCTTGCCTTGCACGCGCTCGCGCAGACGCTCGAGGTCGCGCTCCTGCACGTGGCGGCGGTCCATGCGCAAGTGGGCGGTGATGCCCGAGGCGCCGGCGGCCTCCGCGATGGCTGCGGCTTCGACCGGGTCGGGGTAGCCGACGCCGCGGACCTGGCGGAGGGTGGCGACGTGGTCGATGTTGACCGAGAGGCGGACGTGGCGCGCCGTCATTGCGAGAAGATCCTAGCGCGAGGTCGCGGCGTCGCCGAGAACTACCTTGCGCCTGACCGATGACGTTCTCAGATTGGCGAAGGCGTACGCGGCTCGGAACCAGCTCACACTCGGCGAGGCGGTCAATGATCTGGTGAGAAAGGGCGCCGAGCGGCCACTCGTCACTGAGGAGAAGAACGGCCTGCAGGTCGTGCGGCTCGACCGGCGCTCACCGAAGGTCAGCGCTGCTCAAGTCGAGCGGCTGCGTGACGATCTCCCGTGAAGACGGCACTGCTCGACCTCAACGTTCTCACCGCGCTCCTCTGGCCGGCCCACGAACACCACGAGGTGGCGCACCGCTGGTTCGCCGACGGCATCGAGGCGAGCTGGGCCACGTGTTCACTGACTCAGATTGG
>DATAFT010000167.1:0-4005 GCA_036257295.1 Thermoanaerobaculia bacterium | reverse complement strand
GGGTCGAACGGGCTCACCTGGTAAAGCACCGCTTTCATCAGTCGCGTGAGTAGAGCCGAGCCCGCCAGACCCGCCGCGATGCCGGCGGCGCCGACCAGCAGCCCGTCGGCCAGGACCATGCTTCGGATGTCGCGCGGGCGCGCTCCCAGCGCCATGCGCACAGCCAGCTCCGGAATGCGCTGCCGCATCGCGTAGGAAACGACCCCGTAGAGGCCGACGCAGCCGAGAACGAGCGCGGCGCCGGCGGCGATCGACAGCAACACCATCGAGAAGGCGAGTCGCGCCTTCGCTCGCGACATCTTCACGGTCATGAGCTCGAGGTTGGCCAGGGGAAGATTGCGATCGAGCTCGGTGACGACCGACCGCACCGCGCCCGCCAGAGCGCCCGGGTCCCCCGCGACCGCGCGCACGGCGAAGGCCATCTGGCGCGGCGGTGCCGAGTCCTCGTACGGATCGCTCGACCAGCCTTCCCGCGGCGCGGCTTCCGAGGCGAGCAGCAGCGGGTAGTAGACGGTGTCGCGTGGTGGGTCGTGCAGGTTCTCGTCCCGCACCGGACCGGTGACTCCGACGATGGTGTACCAGTCGTCGGCGTCACTGGGCAGGCCTCCGGGCGCGATCCGCTTGCCGACGACGTCGTGGCGGCCCCAGAACTTCTGCGCGATGGTCTCGCTGACGATGACGACGCGCCGGCCCTGCACGTGCTCGTCGGTCGTGAAGTCGCGCCCCGCCAGCAGCGGGATGCCGAGAGTCTCGAAGAACCCCGGGGTGACGCGTTCGGTCATGAACACCGGCGGCACCTCTTCCGGCTCGCGCGGGAAGTCCTCGAGCGCATGACCGGTGCCGCTGCCGAACCCCGAAAGCGGCAGCCAGGTGGCCCCGCCCGCGCTGGCGACGCCGGGAAGGACACGGAGCCTCTCGGCCAGGGTGCGCTCGAAGTCCGCGACTTCGCGCGCGCCGGCGTAGTCGCGGTCGGGCAGGGACAAGTGGAACGTGAGCAACCCCTCCGGGTCGAAGCCCGGATCGACCTGCGACAGGCGATGAAAGCTGCGACTCGCGAGCCCGGACCCCACCAGCAGCACGGTGGCGAGCGCCACCTGCGCCCCGACCAGGATGCGCAGCGTGCGGTGATGAGTGCGGCCGCCGGTGCTGCGCGTTCCCGCCTCGACCAGGTCGATCGACGTCTGTCGCGGCAGCGCTCGAAGGGCGGGCGGCAGCCCGAGCAGGAGCCCGGCCAGGATCGAGACCGCGAGCGTGAAGACGAGAACGTGACCGTCGACGCTGCGCTCGTGCAGGCGCGGCAGCGCGGTCGCTCCGAGCTTCGAGACCAGCTCGACGCCGAGGACGGCGAGCCCGAGCCCGGCCACGCCACCGGCGAGGCCGAGCGCGGTGCTCTCGATCAACAGGCTCGCAATCAAGCGCCCGCGCGTCTCACCCAGCGCGGCGCGGACGGCGATCTCGTGCCGACGGCCGTCGGCGCGCACCAGGAAGAGATTCGCGACGTTGGCGCAGCCGATGAGGAAGATGAGCCCGACCGCCCCGAGCAGGATCCAAAGCGCGGGCGCGATGTCACCGACCACTTCGTCGCGCAGATCGCGCACCACCGCCTTGAAGCCGGCGTTGGCCAGGACCGGCGCCGCCGGATCGCCCGCGAACGTCGTCGGCAGGTCGCCCAGCAGCTGATTGAGCTCGGCCTGCGCCGTCGCGAGATCGACGTCCGCGCGCAGCCGGCCAAGGCCGTGCATGCTGAACATGCCGAGGGGCGCCACCGCGGGGTCGACCTCCATCTGGATCCAGGCTTCGGTTTCTGGAGTCGGATACGCGAACCCTGCGGGCATGACGCCGATGACTTCTCGCGACTCGCTGTCGAACTGGAGGCTGCGTCCGACGACGCCGGGATCGGAACCGAAGCGGCTCTCCCACAGCCGATGACTGATGATCGCGACCGGGGCCGCTCCCGGAAGCTGCTCCTCGACGTGGAGCGAGCGGCCGCGCTCGGGCGGTACTCGCAGGAGATCGAAGAACGAGGCGGTCACGGCAGCCGCCGGCAATCGCTCGGGCTCACCTTCGCCGGTCAGCGTGATCTCACGGCCGCTCCACGCCGCGACCGACTCGAGCGTGGTCGCCGAGCCGGCGTAGCGAGCGTAGCTGCCGGGCGATTGCGGCAGCTCGTCGAGCTCGAGGCCCGGCGCGGTATGGAACAGACCGACCAGTCGCTCGGGCTCCGGGTAGGGCAGCGGACGCAGCAGGATGGTGTTGACCAGCGAGAAGATGGCGACGTCGGCCCCGATCGCGAGGGCGAGCGTCGCGATCGCGAGCAGCGTGAAGCTCGGCGCGCGCAACAGCCGCCGCAGGATGTGAGTGGGCGCGGCGGGGTGGGACATCTGATGTTGACTACGCCTGGGAACGGCTCGAAGTTCCAACCCACTCCATGGTCCGATCGGCCAGCCGATCGAGCGCCCGCACCGAGAGCTCCAGATGCTCGGGCAGAGTGTCCTCGTCGGGCGTGTGGGAGAGACCGCGCAAGCTCTGCACGAAGAGCATGACGGTGGGGACTCCCGCGCGCGCCATCTCGGCAGCGTCGTGGAGTGGGCCGCTCGCCATCTGGTGGCACCCGCCGGACACCTCGAGTGCGCTCGCCTCTGCGAGCGCGACCAGCGCGGGATGGAACTCGATCGGATCGATGCGCCACAGGCGGCGCCACTCGACCTCGAGCTTCTCGTCGTCGGCGATGCGGCGGCTCTCCTCCTCGCTGCGAGCGAGCATTCGCGTCAGCGCGGCCGCCGACGCATGCCGCAGATCGAGCGTCGAGGCGCAGGCGCCGGGGACGATGTTCGGGATGCCCGGCTGCGCCTGGATCCATCCCGCGGTGCCCACGCCACCTTCGGCGCGGGCGATCTCGCGGGCCGCCAGGGCGAGCCTTGCCGAGCCCGCCAGAGCGTCGCGCCGCAGATGCATCGGCGTCGAGCCGGCGTGCGCGGCCTGGCCGCGAAACGTGACCTGGTGGCGCTCGGCAGCGAAGGTGCCGGTGACCACGCCTAGCGGCAGGCCCATCGCTTCGAGTACCGGCCCCTGCTCGATGTGGAGCTCGAGGTAGGCGGCCGCAGTGCGTAGGCGGCGGCCGGCGTCGAGCACTCCGTCGAAGCGCACGCCGCTGCGCGCCAGCACCTCGGGCATGGCCTCGCCGTCACGGTCGCGCAGAAGGCGGGCGACCTCGAGATCGAGATTTCCGGAAGCGGCGCTCGATCCGAACAGGCTCAGCCCGAAGCGGGCGCCCTCCTCGTCGGCCCAGTCGACCAGGCTCACGGTCACCGGTGGAACGCCGTCCGCTGCGATGCGCCGCAGCACTTCGAGGCCCGCCAACACGTTGAGCGAGCCGTCGAGCCAGCCGCCGTTGGGGACCGAGTCGATGTGGCCTCCGATGAGAAGCTGATCCGACGATCGTCCCTCGAGAGTGGCCCAACGATTGCCGGCCTCGTCCGTTTCTACGGTCAGGGGAAGAGCGGCGAAGCGCTCCGCGAGCCAGTCGCGGGCGCGCGCCCAGACCGGCGTCCAGCACACGCGCTGCGCTCCGCCGTCGTCGCTGGTGAGGCGCGCGAGCTCGCGCAGCTCGGACACGGTGCGCGCTGGATCGAGAGTCACGGTGGCGGCGCAGCGTATCATCGCGACTTCGAGCGAAAGGCGGAGATCGGGGGCGTTCAACTTGGGGCGACCGAGCGAAGCGACGCGGATCCGCCGCGCCCGACCCGGCGACGGCGCTGTGCTGGTCGAGATGCAGCGCGAGTTCTACCGCGAGGATCGGATCACGCATGGCGCGGCCAACGCGCGAGCGCTGCATCGGCTCCTGCGCTCGCCCCTCGCCGGCGTGGTGTGGGTGATCGAGACCGCCGGCGCTCGCCAGAGGGCACCGATCGGCTACATCGTCCTCACCATCGGCTACAGCCTCGAGCGGGGAGGGCGGGACTCGTTCATCGACGAGCTGTATGTGCGCTCGGAGTGGCGCGGCCG
>DATAFT010000038.1:0-10535 GCA_036257295.1 Thermoanaerobaculia bacterium | reverse complement strand
CGCGCGGCGACGCCGAGGTCGCGCGCCCGCGCGCGATCGAGCGAGACCCGCAGCTCGGGGTTGGTGAACTTCAAGTCGACGTCGACGTACGAGAAGGCCGGATTCTGGTTGGCCTCCTCCATGAACCGCGGCAGGGAGCGCTCGAGCGCGTCGATCGAGGGCGCCTGCAGCACGAACTGAACCGCCGCGCTAGAGCGACGTCCGATCTGGATGGTCGGCTCCTGGATCACGTTGGCGCGCGCCTCGGTGAACAGCGGCGCCTTGCGCTGCAACACAGCCGCGATCTCCTGCTGCGTGCGTTGGCGCTCCTCGGGGACCTTGAGCATGAGCCGGATGAAGCCGGTGTTGGTGACCGACCCACCGAAGTCGGGGGCGGTCATCGACATCGCCACCTGCCGCTCGGGAACTTCCTCGCGCACCATATCGTCGAGCTTCCGCATGTACTCGTCGATGTACTGATAGGTGGCGCCCTCCGGCCCCACCACCTGGAGCCGCATGATGCTGCGGTCCTCGATCGGCGCCAGCTCCGACGGCAGCGCGCGCACGATCACCACGATCAGGGCGCCACAGCCGAGGACCAGCGGCCACACCAGCCATCGCCGGCCGAGGAAGCGCGTCAAGCTGTCGCGGTAGCCCGCGATCATCCGACGGAAGAACGGCTCGGTCCACCGGTACAGGTGCGACGGGTTCTCGTGCCGCTTGAGCAGGCGGCTCGAGAGCATCGGCGTCAAGGTGAGCGCGACCAGCGCCGAGATCGCCACCGCCCCCGCCAACGTCGCTCCGAACTCCCGGAACAAACGGCCGGTGAGGCCGCCCAGGAAGAGGAGCGGCAGCAGCACCGCGATCAACGCCACCGTGGTCGCCACCACCGCGAAGAAGATCTCCTTCGTCCCCTGCACCGCGGCTTCGATCGGTCGCTGCCCGGCCTCCACCTTGGCGTAGATGTTCTCGAGCACCACGATGGCGTCGTCGACCACCAGGCCGATCGCCAGCACCAGCGCGAGCAGCGTGAGCACGTTGATCGAGAAGCCGGCCGCCCACATCACTGCGAACGAGCCGATCAGCGACACCGGGATCGCGAGCACCGGGATCAGCGTGGTGCGCCACTCGCGCAGGAACGCGAAGATGACGACGATCACCAGCGCCAGCGCGAGGAAGATGGTCTGCTCCACCTCCTGGATCGAGCGCCGGATGTGGTGCGTGGTGTCGAAGCCGTAGCCGATCGTGATGTCGGGCGGCAGGGTCGGGCGGATGCGGTCGATCCGTTCGTAGAACTCGTTCGAGATGTCGAGGAAGTTGGCGCCCGGTTGCGTGCGCACCACCGCGGCGACCATCGGATCGCCCTCGACCCGCATGATGGTGTTGAGGTTCTTGGCCTGGAGCTCGGCGCGGCCGACGTCGCCGAGGCGGACCACGCGGCCGTCCACCGACTTGAGGACCAGGTCCTCGAACTCCTCCGGCGTGTTGAGGCGCGACAGCGTGCGCACCGCGAGCTGCACGCTCTGGCCCTCGATGCGGCCGGACGGCAGCTCGACGTTCTCGCGCTGGATCGCGTTGCGCACGTCGAGCGGCGACAGACGGTAGGCGGCCAGACGCTGCGGATCCAGCCAGATCCGCATGGACGGCTTCTTCTCGCCCCAGATGTCGACCTTCGAGATGCCCGGGATGGTCTGCAGGCGCTCGACCAGCAGCTCGTCGGTGAGCCGCGACAGCTCGACCAGGTTGCGCGAGCTGCTCTTGACCCACAGCATGATCAAGGTCTGCGAGTCGGCGTCATCCTTCGAGACCTCGGGGGGATCGATGTCGGGCGGAAGCTGGTTGAGCGCGCCGTTGACGCGATCGCGCACGTCGTTGGCGGCCGCCTCGAGGTCGGAGCCGAGCTCGAACTCGACGCGCAGCGACGCGCGGCCGCTGCCCGACGACGAAGTCAGCGTGCGGATGCCGGCGATGCCGTTGATCGCGTCCTCGAGCGGCTCGGTCACCTGCGACTGCACCACGTCGGCGCTGGCGCCGCGCAGGCCGACCGAGACGCTGATCACGGGCGGATCGGAGGAGGGGAACTCGCGCACGCCGAGCACGCTCCACGCCAGGCCCCCGAACAGCACGATCACGATCGACAACACCCAGGCCGCGACCGGACGGCGGATGGAAAAGGCGTAGACGCTCATGACAGAGGCCGCTCGACGCTAACCGCCGGTGCCGAGGGCGGCCGTGCCCGGCGTGGCGGCAGGAGCGCCGGACTCGGTGGCGACGGTGACCGCGAGCCCGGGCCGCAGGATCTGGATGCCGCTCGTGATCACCGCGTCGCCCGCTTGCAGCCCGCGCGTGACCTCGACGCGATCGCCGGTGCGAATCCCGGTCTCGACCTGGCGCGGCTGCGCGGCGCCGTTCTCGAGCACCCACAGCTTCTTGCCGCCGAGCTCGGGGACGATCGCGATGCTGGGGACGGTGAGCGCATCGGCGACATCGCGCACCGCGACCGAGACGTCGGCGAACGCGCCCGGCAGCAGGCGGCCATCGGCGTTGGGAGTGGTAGCTCTCATCGGAACGGTGCGCGTCGCCGGGTCCACCGACGGCTCGATGGCGTAGATCGACGCGCGGCGCTCGCCCTCGATGCCCTCGACCTGGAACGTCACCGAGTCGCCCGGCCGATAACGCGCGGCGTAGCGCTCCGGCACCGCGAACTCGAGCTTCATCGGATCGCTCTGGACCAGCGTCACGATCCGCGTCTGGGGCGACAGGAAGGCTCCCTCGCTCACGCGCCGCAGTCCAAGGATGCCGGCGAACGGCGCGCGGATCTCGGTCTTGGCGAGTCGCACGCCGACCTGGGCCAGCTCGGCCTCGAGGGCGTCCGCCTCGGTGGTCGCGACCTCCAGCTCATCGTCCGAGATCAGTCCCTGCTCGTGGAGCTCACTCTGCCGCTTCGCCTGGCGCTCTGCCAGCTCGAGACGGGCGGTGATGCGATCGCGCTCGGTTACGAGCTCGCGGTCGTCGATCTTGACCAGTAGGTCGCCGGCGGCGACGTGCGCTCCCTCTTCGAGGTCGATGCGCGCCACCAACCCGGCGTTCTCGCTCACCACCTCGATCCGCTCGTTGGCGACCAGAGTGCCGGGCGAGATCAGCGTCTCGGCCAGGCGCTCGGGAGCGACCACGTGGATGCGCACCTCCGGCGGCTGCGACTTCAACGCGGGTCCGCTACCGCCCGGCCCGTCGCCCGCGCTCGAGCGGTCACGGCCGCGGTCGGCGTTCGCGTTCATCAGCTTCGGCGCCGCCAAGGCGGCGATGGCGATCAGCGCGAGGGTCCAGAAGATGGCGCGGCGGAGACCCGGCATGGTCCGATGCTATCCGAGCAATAGACGACCCGGTCTAGAGGGTCGTTTCAGGAGGGGCGCTCGCGTCCCGACCGCAGCGATGCTCGGTTGGCCCCGGCATGCAGCGGATTCCCCAACGCTCCCCAGGCCGATTCCGCCAGCGCCTCCGAGAACGTCGGGTGAGGATGGATGGTGAGCGCGAGATCGTCGAGAGTGGCGCCCATCTCGATGGCGAGTGCCGCCTCGCCGGCGAGCTCGGAGACTCGCGGCCCCGCCAGGTGGATGCCCAGCACGACGCCATCCCCGTCAGCCACCACTTCGGCATGGCCGGCCACCCTTGGACCGACGGTCTGAGCGCGTCCCGAGGCGCTCAGCGGGAAACGGAAGCTCTTGACCTCGGCGCCAGCCGTCACAGCTTCGTCACGCGTCACGCCGACGCTCGCGATCTCGGGATCGCAGAAGACGATCTGCGGGATGGCCGCCGGATCGAACGAGGCTCGCTTCCCCGCCGCCGTCGCCGCGGCGACCTCGGCTTCGGCGATCGCTTTGTGCGCGAGCGCCGGACCCGCGGTGACGTCGCCGATCGCGAGCACGCGCCGCGCGGCGCGGCGGGAGGCGTCGACGACGATGCGACGCGCGTCGTCGAGCTTGACGCCGGGCACGTCGAGCCCGAGATCGTCGGTGTTGGGCAGGCGTCCGATCGCTACCAGGATGGTCTCGGCGGCGAGCTCGATGGTTCCCTCGCCCGCATCCGCGAGCGGCGCCAGACCGGCGCCCACGCGCGCCGGCGCCGACAGCGGTGAGTCGGGACGCGCCGGCGGCCGCTCCATCGACACCACCAAGCCACCATCGGTGACGCTCTGGGCACGCGCGCGCAGCAGCACCCGCACCCCGAGCTCCTTCAATCGACGCTCGACGACGCCACCGAGCGCTGCGTCCATCAGCGGCAGCAGTCGATCGAGCGCTTCGACGATGGTGACCTCGGCGCCGAGCTTCGCGAACGCGGTGCCGAGCTCGACGCCGATGTAGCCGCCGCCCACGATCGCGAGCGTCGCCGGGATGCGGTCGAGCGCCAGCACGCCGGTCGAGTCGAGCACGCGCTTGCCGTCGAACGGGAGCGCGGCGAGACCGGCCGGCCGCGACCCGGTGGCGACGATCGCCTGCTCGAACTCGATGTGCGCGATGCGATCGCCATCGACCACCGCGACGCGGTTCTCGCGCGTGAAGCGGGCCCGGCCCTTGACGCGCTCTACTCCCGCGCCGTCGAGCAGCTTCTCGACGCCGCCGGTGAGCCGCTTCACCGCGTCCTGCATGCGGGCCTGGATGCGGCGCAGGTCGGGGCGGATCTCGAGGTCGACGCCGGCTGCGGCCGCCTCTTCCCTCATGCCGGCGATCTCGGCGGCGTGGATCAGCGCCTTCGACGGAATGCAGCCGACGTTGAGGCAGACGCCGCCGATGCGGTCCGCTTCGACCAGCGTCACCTGCTTGCCGTGGCCGCGCGCGCGCAGCGCCGCGGCGTAGCCGCCGGGCCCGCCGCCGATGACGAGGACTTCGGTCGAGGAAGCGACTTCACCGACGACCATGCCGTCGCGTCATTCCCCGAGCAGGAGGTGGACCGGGTCCGACAGCAGCTCGCGAACGTGCTCCTGGAACGCGACCGAGAGATCGCCGTCGATGATCCGGTGATCGGCGCCGAACGAGATCGGTAGTACCGGACGGACCTCGATGCGCCCGCCGCCCATCGCCCACGGCCGCTCGCGAATGGCGCCGAAGCCGAGGATGCCGACCTCGGGCGGGCGGATGATCGGGTTGGCGAAGCGGCCGCCCAGGCTGCCGAAGTTGGTGACGGTGAAGGTGCCGTAGCGCAGCTCGTCCGGCTTGACCTTGCGCTCGCGAGCCGCGCGCGCGAGGCGGTCGATCTCACCGGCGAGGTCGAACAGCGAGCGACGGTCGGGGCTGCGCACCACCGGCACGATCAACCCGGCCGGCGTCGCCACCGCGAGGCCGACGTTCACCTCTTCGTGGACCACGATCTCGCGGGCTCCGACGTCGATCGAGGAGTTGACCAGCGGGAATCGTCGCAGCGCGCGCGCCGCGGCCAGCACGAAGAAAACGGACAGCGTGAGAACGGAGCCGCGATCGCCGGCGCGACGACGCAGCCCGCGCACGGCGTCGACCAGAGGCTGCGCGTCGAGCTCGTCGTGGCCGTGGATGTGCGGGATCGTGGTCCACGATTGCGTCATGGTCTGCACGATGACCCGGCGCACCCCCGCGATCGGAATGCGGCCCGGCGCCGCCGATCCCAGCTCGCGCGGCACCGGCGAGGTCGGCAGCGCGGTCGCTGAGGAGGATCCGGCGCCGCGCGCGCCGATCCCCCGCTCACGACGCGCCGCGAGGTCGTCGACCACGCCGAGGCGCGAGGACTCCTGCGTCGCTCCCCCTTGCGCCGCCTGACGTACGTCCTCAGCGAGCACGCGACCACCCGGTCCGCTGCCGACGACCTGGGCGAGGTCGATCCCGAGCTCGGTCGCCAGCTTGCGGACCGCGGGCGCAGCGCGAGGGCGCAGGCGATGAGGACCGGTGGCCCGAGGTGTTGTGCGCGGCGTCGCTCGGCCGCCGGCGTGAACGCTCAGAATGCCGTGCGGACTCTGGGTTCGCTCGGTGGCGCCGGCTTCACCCGTGACGCTCGGCTCGTCCTTGTCACGCGCCGCTTCCTTCTCCCGAGCCGCATCGGCGGCGCCGAGCGAGCCCTCCTCGATCGAGTCGAGGTCCCCGCTCGCCGGACTCCCGGTGTCGCCTCCTTCCGCATCGAGAACGAACAGGAGCTCGCCGACCTTGACGATGGCGCCGACTCCGGCGCCGAGCTTCGCCACCGTTCCGGCGGCCGGTGCGGGGATCTCGACCAGCGCCTTGTCGGTCTGGATCTCGACGATCGGCTGATCGCGCGCGACGCGGTCGCCAGGCCCGACCAGCCAGCGCATGACCTCGGCCTCCTCGAGCCCTTCTCCGACGTCGGGAAGGCGGAATTCGATCAATCGAGCACCCGTCGCGCCGCCGCCACCACCCGATCGACGTTGGGCACGTAGTGGTCTTCGAGCAAGCCCACCGGATACGGCACGTCCCAGGCCGACACTCGCGCGACCGGCGCTTCGAGCGAGTAGAACGCCTCGTCGACGATGGTCGCCACGATCTCGGACGCGAAGCCCGCGGTCTCGGGAGCTTCCTGCACCACTACCACACGACCGCACGCTTCGACCGCCTCGCGAATGGCGTCCACGTCGAGCGGCACGATGGTGCGCAGATCGAGCACGCGCGCCGCGATTCCTTCCTTCTCGAGCTCGACCGACGCGCGCCGCGCCACTTCGACCATGTAGCTCCAGGCGATGATCACCAGATCGTCGCCGGAGCGGACGGTGCGCGCCTGGCCCAGAGGCACCACCAGATCACCCTCGGGCACGTCGTCGCGGATCGCGCGGTAGCCGCGCAGCGGCTCGAGGAAGAGCACCGGATCGGGATCGCGGATGGCGGCGGCTAGGAGGCCCTTGGCGTCGGCCGCGCTCGACGGCATCGCGATCTTCAACCCCGGACAGTTCGCGAACTGCGCCTCGATCGAGTCGGAGTGAAGCTCGGGCGTCCGCACCCCGCCGCCGAACGGGGCGCGCACGACGATCGGCGTCGTGAAGCGTCCATCCGATCGATAGCGCAGCCGCGCCAGCTGACCCGCGATCTGATGGAAGGCCTGATAGGTGAAGCCGAGAAACTGGATCTCGGCCACCGGCACCATGCCGGCGACGGCGAGCCCGATCGCCGACCCGATGATCGCCGCCTCGGAGAGCGGGGTGTCGACCACGCGCTCGGCGCCGAAGCGATCGAGCAGCCCCTCGGTGGCGCGGAACACGCCGCCGTTCTTCGCCACGTCCTGGCCGAAGACGACGACGCGATCGTCGCGCGCCATCTCCTCGTGGAGCGTGGCATTGATCGCCTGCACCATGGTCATGACCGCCATGACATGACTCCCTCGATCGTGCGCTCGAGCTAGCAGCCCGTGGCTGGAGTCAGTATGGCCCCGGGCCGCTAGCCATCATTCTGGGCGATTCCGATCCGGCCGACCGGATCGGTCGCCGCCCGGCTCGCCGGCGCCGCCGGCAGCGATCTCATCCCGGCTGAGTGCTTCGAGCAGCTCGCGGCGCTGGCGCTCCATGCGCGCGGTCGGCCGATCGTAGACGTGATCGAAGAACGCGTCGGGCCTGACGGTGGCGGCTTCGGCGGCTTGGAGGGCGCGATCGAAGCGCGCATCGGCGTCGCGCCGCGTCTCCTCTTCGAAGCTCGCGTTCCACAGGCCGGCTTCCTCGAGCTCGCGACGGAAGAGGTCGATCGGATCGCGCTGGCGTTCGCGCTCGATCTCGGCCGCCGGCACATAGCGTCCGGGATCGTCCGCAGTGGTGTGAGGGCCGAGACGGTACGAGCGCGCCTCGATCAAGGTCGGGCCGCCACCGGCAATCGCGCGCGCTCGTGCGCGGGCGACCGCGTCGCGCACCGCGAGCACGTCTCGGCCATCCACCGACTCCCCGGGAAAGCCGAAGGCCTCGGCCTTGGCGGCGAAGCTCCTGGCGCGGGTCTGCAGCCGCACCGGCGTCGAGATCGCCCACGCGTTGTTGTTGCAGAGGAAGATCACCGGCGCGTCGAGCACTCCGGCGAAGTTGCAGCCCTCGTAGAAGTCACCTTCCGAGGTGGCGCCGTCGCCGAAGAAGACGAGGACGACGCCCTCCTCGCGGCGCAGCTTCATGCCCCAGGCGAGGCCCACCGCTTGCGGGATCTGCGCCGCCAGCGCGATCTGCGGCGGCCAGATGCGGATCGGCGCCGGGAAGTGGCCGCCGGCCGGATCCCCCCGCAGATACTTGACCGTGGTGGTGAGGACCTCTTCGCCGAAGCGCAGCAGCCCGTGCATCTCGCGATACTGCGGCAGGACCCAGTCGGTGGCGGGATCGAGCGCCGCGGCGGCGCCGACGATCAGCGCCTCGGCGCCGTCGATCGGCGCCATGGTGCCCATGCGACCCTGACGCTGGAGCGAGAAACAGCGGCTGGAAAAGAGGCGCGCGGCGATCATGCGCCGCAGCAGGTCCTGGAGCTCCGCGGGCCCCAGTCCAGAGCGCTGCGCGAGCTGATCGGTAACGGTGACGTTCATCGCGGGGCGTGAGCGGTCGTCGTTGCTCGAACCGATGCATCATACCGTCCCTCGCGCGGCCGCGATCGGCCGGCCCTGCACTATCATCGGCGGCCACGTCGTGATCGAAACCGTTGCAACGGCGAGCGGCCCCGAAGCCGTACGGCGTCTGCTGCCGCTCCTGCGCGAGCGCGCCCAGGAGGCCGAGACCGCGCGCCGTCTGCCGCGCGACGTCGCCACGCGCATCGCCGAGGCGGGAGTGTTCCGGCTCGGCGTGCCGAAGAGCCTGGGCGGATCGGAGGCGCCGCTGCCCGAGCTGCTCGAGACCCTCGAATCGCTCGCCACCGCCGACAGCGCGGCCGCCTGGTGCGCGATGATCGGCGCCACCACCGGCATTCTCGCCGCGCGCCTGCCTTCGGGTTGGGCGCAGGAGATCTACGGGCGCAATCCGAACGCGATCACGGTGGGCGCGATCGCGCCCACCGGCCGCGCGACGCGGGTCGAAGGCGGCGTCCGCGTCACCGGCACCTGGCGCTGGGGCAGCGGCATCCACAACGCGGACTGGGTGGTGGGCGGCACCGTCTTCCCGCCCGCCGACGAGGCGGCCAACGCACGACCCGACACACCGGACGTGCGCATCGTCTTCTTCCGGCGCAACGAGGTCGAGATCGCCGACGACTGGCACACCTCCGGCATGCGCGGCACCGGCAGCAACTCGTTTCGCGTCGAGGGCACCCGCGTGCCGGCGGGACGCTGGGCCTCGCTCGAGGAAGAGCCGCGCGAGACCGGGCCGCTCTATCGCTTCAACGTCTGGAGCCTGCTCGCGCTCGGCGTCGCGGCGGTGCCGCTCGGCATCGCGCGCCACGCGCTCGAGGAGTTCCTCGCGCTGGCGGTCGAGAAGGTACCCACCGGCAGCAGCCGCACCGCCGCCGAGCGCGCGGTGATCCAGCGTCAAGTGGCGGAAGCCGAGGCCGCCATCTCGTCGTCGCGCTCGTTCTTCTTCGAAGCGGCCAACGCTGCCTGGGAGAGCGCGTGCCGCGGCGACGAGCTGACGCTGGTCGAGCGCGCCCGCCTACGGCTCGCCGCCACCAACGCGGCGCATCGCTGCGCCGCCGCGGTCGATCTGCTGTACCACGCTGGCGGCGGCAGCTCGGTCTACGAGAGCAACTACCTGCAGAAAGCCTTCCGCGATGTCCACGTCATCACCCAGCACCTGGTGGTGGCGGAGCGCTCGCTCGAGGTGTTGGGCCGCCTGCGACTAGGGCTCGAGACCGACACGCGGCAGCTGTAAGAAGCTGATTGCGAGCTAGGCAGCGCGATGGTTCGTTGACGCCGGGCAGCTCTTGGCTGTAACGTTTCGGAACGTCGTAGACGACAGCTCCGGCTCGCAGGCCGCACCCAAGACCGCATGCTGCGTCTCTCGACTCCCCTCAAGCGTGCCTCACCCGAGCAGCGGTTGCTCGAGCCGGCTGTCCGTCCAGGGACGAGGAGGCGGACCGCCCTGGCGGTGGCGTTCATCGTCATGGTGGCGCTGGTCGCCTACGGAAGGCAGTTGAGCTTCGAGCTCACCGACGTCGACGTCCTGCCGCAGATTCTGACCGGTCGCTTCGAATCGCTCGAAGACCTCGCGACGATCCTGACTGAACCCTTCCTGCAGGGGCGTATGCCCAACGCGACGTACTGGCGCCCCTTCACCAGCTTCACGTATGGCCTCGATGCGCTCGTCTGGGGCCTCGATCCGTTCGGATATCAGCTGACCGACCTCGTGTTGCACGTCACGACAGCGGTCGTCCTCTATCTGTTTGTCGCGCTCTTGTGGCGGCGTCTGGGGCGCAGTGGAGCGGAGCCTGTTGCGCTGGCGTCTTCTTTGATCTTCGTGCTCCACCCGGTGCAAGTGGAGAACGTGCCGGCAGTTGCGCGTCGCGGAGATCTACTAGTCGGGCTGTTTCTGATCCTGACGCTGTGGTTTCTCCTCAAGGCCATTCATCGGAACCGCGGACCTGGATGGGCCGCCCCGATGGCCGGCGTGCTGGGAATGGCTGCGAAGGAATCGGGTTTCT
>DATAFT010000639.1:0-5567 GCA_036257295.1 Thermoanaerobaculia bacterium | reverse complement strand
AGCAGATGCGCGCGCCGCGGGTCACCGGACGCACGTGATGGAGGCTCGTCGCCGGATACAGGATGAGATGGCCCGGCGGTAGCTTGACGCTGTGCACGCCGTAGGTGTCTTCGACCACCAGCTCACCACCGTCGTACTCCTGGGGTCCGCTGAAGAAGAGCGTCGCCGAGATGTCGGTGCGGATGCGGTGCGGCGTCCCCGGCACCTGCCGGATCGCATTGTCGACGTGCGTGCCGAAAGACTGGCCGCCCTGGTAGCGGTTGAAGAGCGGAGGGAAGACCTGGAGCGGGAGCGCCGCGGTGACGAAGAGCGGGCTGCGTTGAAGCGCCGCGAGCACCGTCTGTCCGAGCTCTTTCGCCTCCGCGCTCCCTCGGCGAGTTGCATGTCCTTGGCGCGCGCCGATTGATGGCCGGCGGTGACCTTGCCGTCCACCCAACCGGCGCGCTCGAAGAGGCGCTTCGCTTCGACGACCTGGTCGGCGGTGAGAACGTCGGGGATCTGTAGCAGCATGGTGGGCCGCGACTCAGTGACGCTTCAGAACCGGAAGTCGGTCGAGATCGACGCCGATCGTCCCGCGCCCGGCACGAAGTGGCCGCCGCAGCCATCGGCTGTTGATGCTCGAAGAGGTGCTCGACCGCATCGCCGCCAGGGCGGCGTCGAGTTTACGACGCTCGGCGAAGTGGCGACGGCGTGGCGGGAACGGAATTCGCTTTTGACTTGACGCGTCGATCGCGAGCCGTGGGGCGCGACGAGAGCTGGTGCGCGAGGTAGCCGGCGAGCCACATCACCGAGGTCGCGATGTGGATCGAGACCCAGGCAGTTCGCCACCCCTCACCGACAGCGGTCTGGATCAGATACCCCGACACCACCATCGGCGCCAGCGTGAGCACCAGGCCGACGCCGCTGCGGCGCCGCGCGCGCACGCCCCGCGTCCAGTGCTCCCACACGTGCGCGCGCCAGATCATCCCGGCGGCGAACACCAGGAGCGGCGCCGTCCAGACGTGCAGGTGCTGGATCGCCGGCTGCCATGCGTGATTCACCACCGCGTACGGATCGCTCGACTCCATCGCCCACAGCATCCAGGCGTAGACCAATCCGGTGCCGCCGACCAGCACGGTCGAGAGATGGATCAGCCACAGCTCGAATCGGCTCACTCGGCCGCTCCTTCGTTGATCACGCGATCGAGCGCCAACACGCGTCGTATCGCCTCGGTGGTCGCGCGCGCCGTGAGCGTCGCGCCGGTCACGCCGCGGATGCCGCGCTTGAGGCTCAGCTCGGGGTCCAGGCGCTCGCCGGCGAACTGGTCGTACCAGGTGTCGCGCGGGATGTAGTCCTCGGGCTCGCGGAACGCCAGGATCTCGACTCGCTCGAGGCTCCCCTCGGCGTCGACCACGATCATGAGCGTCTCGGGCAGCGTACGCACGCGATGGGTGTCGAAGTACGCGGCGCCGGCCACCCGTCCGTCGCAGCGCGCGAGATACGGACGCACCATCGCGCTGCGGATCTCGACTGAAGCGAGCTCGCGCGCGCGGGCGAGCTGCGACTCGGTCAGGTACACCGTACGCGGTTCGACCGCGCAGCCGGGAAACGCGAGCGCGAGCGCTTCATCCACGGTCAAAAACACCTTGGCGCTGGACGCGCTCGCCGACGCCAGCGCGAGGGCGAGCGCCATCCAAGCCAACCTCGAGCGCGCTCGCGCGCGCACGAGACAGCTAGAAGAGCTAGAAGAGATAGCCGAGAGACACATTCCATTGGTCGATGCCGGTGCCGGCCTCGTTGTCGAAGTCCTGGTGATCGAGCTTGAAGATGACCTGATCGATCGGGCGAAAGCCGATGCCGAGCGTGAACGACTCGACCTCGCGAGCGGGGTCGCGGCTGAACCCGGTCGGGACCTCGGCCTGGGTGTCGAAGAACTCCCAGCGCGCGTAGGGGATCAGCGCGCGAGCGCCGCCCGCGTCACGATGCGCGAACAGGTCGTACCCGAGCTGCACGTAGTAGCCTTCGAGCGACTCACCGATCGAGCGCGAGCCGGTGAGGTTCAGTACCTGGTTGAGTCGCGCAACGTCGTCGATCGACGCCTCGGCGTAGAGCGCCCTCGCCTCCAGCCCTCGCCACTCCCAGTCGACGTGGCCCTCGACGATCGTCGTCTGCGCGTCGATCTCATTGCGCGAGGCGTCGCGCAGACCTTGCCCGGAGTCGCCCGCGTACACCGATGCGCCGGCGAGGAGACCGGGCGTGGCGGTGTAGTCGAGCCGTCCCACCCACGCGAAGTCCTCGGCGATCGCCTGCGCGCCCTTCTGCCGGCCGGAGCGCAGACCGGACGAGGTGAAGGCGTCAGCCCGCAGCCCGTTGACCATATAGGTGCGGTAGGTGAAGGGCCCGGCCTCGCCGAAGATCCCGAGCCCATTCTCGCGCCAGGTGGTGGGAATGATCACGCGCTCGGTGTCGGGCCGCTTGGCGCCGAGGAAGAGCGGAGGCTCGTGGATCTCGTTGACGAACCCCATCGGCACCAGCAGGAGTCCCGCGCGCGCGTTGACGCCGGGCTGGAGCAGACGATCGACGTAGGCGAACTCGAGCGAGACCTCACCGCCGGAGCCGGTGGAGGCATGCTCGACCTCGATCTCCGAGTTGAAGACCCACTCGTCGTTGAACTTGTAGCCGGTGTAGAGGACTCCGCGCAGGAAATCGAACCGGTCGCGCACGCCCGACGGCGAGCCGTCGTCGCGCGTCGAGTCGATGCTCTCGAACAGCATCTCGCCGTAGCCACCGATCGAGAGACCCTGCTCGACCCGGTAGACCTTGGAGGCTGCGTCGCCCAGACCGTAGAGGCCTTCAGTCGCGCCCACCACTGCCGGTCCGAGGTCGAGGCGCTCGATCTCCTCGGCCTGGATCTCCTGGCGCCGCTCCACCTCACTCAAGCGTTGCTCCACCGCGCCAGTCGTGGCCGGAGCGCCGGGGCGTGGCGGCTGCTGCTCGGCCGCGCGCTCGGCGCGCAAGGCCGCGAGCTCGGCCTGGAGCGCCGTGATCGCGCGTTCGAGGGCTTCGAGTCGATCGTCGACCTGGTCGGCGAACGCGGGCAAGGAGCTCACTCCAGCCACCAGTAGGACGATCGCGACCACCACCGCGAGCCGGCCACGACCTCTCCTCTCCTTGAACGAATGGCTGCGAAGCGACATGTATACTGGCCTCCGCGGTAGCTCACCAACAGATGAGTTACCGCACTGGGTGGAGCGGCGGACCGCTCGCCGGGTGACAATCGGTCGCGGTCCGCCGCTCTCAAGGTTTGAGTTCTCCCGCGTCGAAGCGAGAGGGCTTCGTTCGAGATCCTGGCGCCGGTTTCGGCGCCTCTTCCTTTTCGGTCCCCATCCACCGCACCAGGACGTCCGGCCGTAGGGGCTCGACGCGGCCGGCGAACGCCGCGCTCGCCAGCGCCAAACGTCGGCCGTCGGCCCCGGTCGTGCCCACGACCAGGACGCCGATCTCGGGATGCCGGGAAGCCCAGCTCTCGACTCCTTCCATCCCGAGCACGTAGAGACCAGTCGACAGACAATCGGCGTCCAGCCCCGTCGGGGCCCACACCGTCACGGAGCCGAAGTCGGGCGCCGGCCGGCCGGTGCGCGGATCGAGGAGGTGCGACAGGTGTCGATCCCCGACCGTGATCCCACGCTCGCTCGAGCCGCTGGTCGAGAGCGAGCCGCTTTCGATCGAGAGCGCGACCACCGCGACGTCGCGCTGAAGAGGATCGGCGACTGCGATCTCGATCGGTGCCGCTGCCTGACCTTCGCGCCCGCCGTCGCGAGGCGCACGCCACGCCATCACCTGACCACCGAGGTCGACCACGGCCGCGGTAACGCCCGGCGTCCTGGCGATGCGCTCGACGGCGCGATCCAACCCAGCGCCCTTGCCGAACGCACCTTCCTCGAGCACGAGATCGGGGCGACGGCGCGCCAGCGTGCGGTCCGAGCGCAACTCGAGCCCATCGAGTCCGACCGCGGCGATCGAGCTCGCGAGCTCGGCCTCCGACGGCTGGCGTCCGCCCGCGCGCAACCCCCACGCTCTGACCAGCGGTCCGATGCTGGGGTCGAATGCGCCCTGTGTGACGTCGCTGCACGCAACGGCGGCTCGCAGCTCTTCGAACAGCTCAGGCGAGCTTCTGAACGCGTCACCGACCGGCGAGCGGTTGAACCGGGAAAGCTCGGAGCCGTCGCGCCAGGTGGAGAGCCGATCCTCGGTCTCCTCTAGAGCCCTCAGAGCCGCTTCGGAAGCAGCGATAGCGGCCTCGCGGTCCTCGCCTTCGACTCTCAGCTCGACGCGCGTGCCCATGACGAACGCGGTGCGCGCCACGGTGCTGGCCCGCAGCGGCATCGCGACGCCGGCCGTGAGGAGAAGAAAAGCGAGCGCGGAGGGGGTGGGCAGCAGGGCGTGGTCCACTCTGATATTGAGACTAAGTCTCAAGAGCCGCCGTCCATACTGGACCGACCCAGTCCTATTTGTCAAGGACCAGATGGCGGGCGCCTCACCGCTACGATGACTGCATGCAACTCGGGCAGCGGCTCGCTCTTCTGTTCTGGACCCTTGCGGTGGCGAGCGGTGTCCATGAGGCGAGAGCCGCGCTGCCTCCCCGCCTGATCTTCGACCCTTCGTCTCGCTACGCACCGGAGATCGAGCGCATGGAAAAGAGCGCGCCGGAGCGCCTGCGCTCTGTGATGGATCTGGTCGGACTGGCCGATGGCGGCGAGCCGATTCACGTGGTGCTCGCCCCCGAGGATCATCCGCTCGCGCTGCGCGTGCCGATCCCGGTCGCGGGCTACGCGGTCCCCGAGCGCGATCTCGCGGTGCTTCTTCCCCACCGCGTTCCGAGCTACCCCTATGACTCGCTCGACGAGGTGCTGCTACACGAGCTCACCCACGTCCTTGCTTCACGCGCCGCGGGTGCCGGTGCAGTGCCGCGCTGGTGGAACGAGGGCCTCGCGCTGCTGGCGTCGCGAGGCTGGTCGATGGGGGATCGGTCGCGGGTGCTGCTCGGCGCGGTGACGGGAGTGGCGGACACCGCGGCGCTCGAGGCCTCGTTCGACCGCGGCACGCAACAGAGCGCCGCCTATGCCATCTCGGGCGCGCTGGTGCACAACCTGGTACAGCGTCACGGCGTCGAGCTGGTCGCCGCGACGCTCGCGGGCGTCGCCTCCGGTAGCGACTTCGAGACCGCGTTCGCGGCCGCCGCGGGCGTTCCGCTTGCGCAGGACGTGGAGGGGTTCTGGAGACGCTACCTCTTCTGGTATCGCTGGCTGCCCTTTCTCACCAGCGGAGCGGCGTTGTGGGCGAGCGTCACCGGCCTCGCGATCCTCGCCGGCGTGCGCCGCCGGCGCCGCGATGCGGAGATCCGACGCAGGTGGGAGGCCGAGGAACAGCTTGAGCAGAGGGCCAACGAGGCTGAAGAGATCGTGAACTGATCACCGCGAGATCGCAATCCGTCACCGGAACCCGCGATGCCGGGCAGCGTTACCATTCCAGTTGCTCGACTCGAAACGACAATGAGGCTGGTCAGGTGCATGCTTTTGGTGGCGGCG
>DATAFT010000636.1:0-3171 GCA_036257295.1 Thermoanaerobaculia bacterium | reverse complement strand
CGGCCGCGCGGTCGTCAACTACGGCGCTACCTCCGGTCATCCGGCGGCGCGCATCAAGCTCATGCACGGCATCGACGCCGGCCAGCTCGCGCTCCCGAACAAGGAGCTCCAGGAAGCGATGCGCCAGCCGTCGCCCGACTACAGCCACAAGGCCGCGACCGCCGAGCAGATCGAGCATCTTCAGGACTTGATCGAGCAGGGGCTCGACGAGGGAGGGCTCGGCATCGGCATGGGCATCACCTACACGCCGGCGGCGACCCACGCCGAGATCCTGCGCGTGTTCGAGACCGCGGCCAAGCGCGGCGTCCCGGTGTTCGTCCATCTGCGGGCCAACTCCGCGTTCGGCGAGAAGTCGGCCGTGGGTCCCTTCCAGGAGGTGATCGCCGACGCGGCCGCGACCGGCGCGGCGCTCCACATTGTCCATCTCAACTCGAGCGCAGACGAAGATGCGCGGGTGTGTCTGGGCATGATCCGCGGCGCGCGCGAGCGCGGGCTCGACGTCACCACCGAAACCTATCCGTACACGGCCGGCTCGACGCGCCTCGAATCCGCGCTCTTCGACGATTGGCCCGAGCAGAACGGCGAGCGCTACGACCAGTTGCAGTGGATCGCCACCGGCGAGCGCCTCACCAAGGAGACCTACGACAAGTACCGCAAGCAGGGAGGCTGGGTGATCATCCACGGCCGCAGCGAGGACACTATGGAGTGGATCCTGGCGCAACCGGACGTGATGATCGCCTCCGACGGCATCCCGTTCATCGGCGGCGCCTCGCATCCGCGCGGAGCTGGCACCTTCAGCCGCGTGCTCGGTCACTACGTCCGCGAGCGCGGCCTCGGCACGTTGCCGGAAGCAATCGCAAAGATGACGATCCAGCCGGCGCGGCGCCTCGAAGCGGTGGCGCCGGCGATGAAGCGCAAGGGCCGGATCGAAGAGGGAGCCGACGCCGACATAACCATCTTCGATCCGGGCCACGTGCTCGATCGCGCCACCTACGAATCGCCGGCGCAGAACTCGACCGGGATCGTCGACGTGCTGGTCGGCGGGGTGTTCGTGATCCGCGACGGCGCGGAGATCGCGGGCACGTTCCCCGGTCAGGCGATTCTGGGGGAACGGCGCAAGAACGCCGCGCGCTGAGGCTCATGCATCATCGGCGGCGCGGTCTCTTCTTTCTCCTGTTCATCACGGTCGCTCACACGGTCACCGGCGGGGCCGCGACCGCGCAGAACCTCGATCTGGTTCTCACCGGCGGCCGGGTGATGGATCCGGCGTCAGGCCTCGACGCCGAGCGCGACGTCGGCATTCGCGACGGGCGCGTGGTCGCGCTGAGCGAGTCCCGCCTCGCGGGCCGCACCACGATCGACGCGCGCGGGCTGGTGGTGGCCCCGGGCTTCATCGACCTGCACGCTCATGGTCAGGACCCGGTCTCCAATGCGTTCCAGGCCGCCGACGGCGTGACCACCGCGCTCGAGTGCGAGACCGGCGTGTGGCCGGTCGCGCGCTGGATCGAGTCGCGCCGCGGACACGCCGTCGTCAACTACGGCGCCACCGCCGGACACATGGCGGCGCGCATCAAGGTCATCGCCGGCATCGACGCCGGTCAGAGGTCGACGCAGACCGAGGCCGTGCGCGATCGGATCGCGGCGATGGGGCCGACGCCGGACTGGAGCCACCGCGCGGCGACCGACGCCGAGATCGAGCAGATGGCGGCGCTGCTGCGCCAGGGTCTCGACGAAGGCGGGCTCGGCCTCGGCTTCGGGCTCGCCTACACGCCGGGCGCCACCCACAGCGAGATCTTCCGGTTGTTCGCGGTGGCGGCCGAGCGCGGCGTGCCCGCGTTCGCCCATCTGCGCGCGCAGGAGGACTTCCACGACCAGTCCGCGCTCGCCACCGTGCAGGAAGTGATCGCCGACGCCGCCGGCTCCGGGGCATCGCTCCACATCGTCCACCTCAACAGCACCGCCGACCGCGAGGCGCAAGAGTGCCTGCGGATGATCCGCGGCGCGCGCGAGCGCGGCGTCGACGTCACCACCGAGTCGTATCCGTACACCGCGGGCTCGACACGCATCGAGTCGGCGCGCCTCGATCACTGGGAAGAGGAGAGCGGCGGCCGCTACGATTTGCTGCAGTGGCTCGAGACCGGCGAGCGCCTGACCAAGGAGACGTTCGAGAAGTACCGCAAGGAGGGCGGCTGGGTGATCCTCCACGGCCGCAGTGAGGAAGCAAGCGAGTGGCTGGTGGCGCAGCCCGACGTGATGGTGGCCTCGGACGCCACACCCTTCGTCGGCGGTCTCTCGCATCCGCGCAGCGCCGGCACGTTCAGCCGCGTGCTCGGTCACTACGCGCGCGAGCGCCAGACGCTGCCGCTGATGCAGACGCTGGCGAAGATGACCATCCTGCCGGCGCGACGACTCGTTGGCGTAGCTCCCGCGATGAAGCGCAAAGGCAGGATCGAGGTGGGTGCCGACGCCGACCTCACCGTGTTCGATCCCGCCACCATCATCGACCGCGCCACCTACGAAGCTCCGGCGCAGACCTCGGCGGGGGTCGCTTTCGTCCTCGTCGGCGGCGTGCTGGTGGTGCGCGACGGCAAGGCGGTCGAAGGGGTGTTCCCGGGTCAGCCGGTGCTGGGCGATCGCTGACTCGCGAGGACGGCGCACGCTGTCGCACCGCCGCCGACTCGATAGAATCGAGCCGGTCGAGAGGTGCTCATGATGCCATCGTTCCGCCGGTTCTCCCCCCTGTTCCTGTTGCCGCTGGCGCTCGCGCTGGTGGTGCCGGCGGCGGTCGAGGCCCAGCCCGCCCGCATCGCGGTCACCGTCCTGGACCCCGACGGAAAGCCTCTCCCCGGCGTCGACATCCTGGTGACGACGGCCGATCGCGGCGACGTCAAGGTCGAGGCCACCACCAATCCCAAGGGGAAGGCGACAGTGATGGTGCCCAGCGTGACGCTGAACTACGACATGGCGCTCGAGCGTGAGGGCTACCAGTCGCTCACCGTCGACGTCAAACCGCAGTTCGGCGAGACCACCTTCCGCGAGTTCACGCTCGCTCCGGTCGGCGCGGTCGCCGCCGCTCCAGCGCCAGCAGCGGCCGCCTCGGCCCCATCGTTCACGCCCGCCCAGCTCGCGTTCAACGCCGGCGTCGAGGCGCTCGGCAAGCAGGACTCCGAC
>DATAFT010000599.1:0-8732 GCA_036257295.1 Thermoanaerobaculia bacterium | reverse complement strand
TCGAGCGGCCTTTGGCCGCTCGACCTGGGCACGAATCCCCCCAAGTTACGGGTTCAATCTCCGCTCGCTTCGCGTCGCGGAGATTCGCAGGCTCGAACGGAACCTGGTGCGGGTCGGGACGACCTGGCGCCCCGGAGGTCGCGGCTGGCGTCACGAGCCGCGGCCGTCACTCAACTCTCGGCGAAGAGTCGATCCAGGGCACCCGCCTGCGTGGGGTAGCGCGACGGAGACATGTCCGCGAGCGCTCGGAAGTCGTGGCTCATGTGCGCCTGATCGAAGAAGCCGGCATCCAAGGCGAGCCCGGCAAGGTCGGGCGACCCTTCTAGCAACCGACTCGCGACGCGGTGGAAGCGGACGACCCGCTGCAGCACCTTGGCCGAGACGCCGGCTCGTGATTTGAACCAACGTTCGAACTGGCGCTGCGAGATGCCCGCGGCTTCGGCGAGGCTGGCGACCGGCGCACCATCGGCGGCCACGAGCGTCGTCGCGATGCGATCGAACCGCGGATCACTTCCCACCCGCCTCAAGCGCGCGAGCAGCGCTTCCTCCGCGGAGGCGAACACCAACTCCGTCGAAGCTGGCTCGAGGCGCTTCGTCCACGCCGCGAGATCGGACGTGCACACGTCGGTCGCTGGAGCCACAATGTCGACGACTTCCGACGGCGCGGCCGAAAGAAACGGATAGGCGCGCCCGGGACGGAAGCGAACCCCGACCACGTCGACGTCGCCGCTCGCCGCCACCACCACGGTGCGCGTGAGCGTCGCCGCCAACAGCGCCCGATGCTGCTTCACCGGCCAGCCCGCTCGACCCCGCCCCTCCGGCGCGTACACTCCCTGCTCGACGAAAGGCTCGCCGAGATGGACGATCAACTCGAAACAGCCGTCGGGGACGATCGGCTGCGGCTCGATCTCGGACGGCGCGCCGCGCAGGCGCCACAGGCACTTGACGAACGGCTCGAGCTCGGCGCGCGGCGACCGCGCTTCGTAGCGCATGTCGGGAATCTACAAGATCGAGGTGCAGTGTCCGGGACAGGATGCGCGCTGGAAACAAGGAGGAGCCCGATGCGTCACCTGGGTACCGTCACCTTCTCGATCGTCCTCGCTGTTCTGATCGCCGCGCATGCCGCCACCGCGGAAAGCTCTCCCACCCGCAGCCTGGCCGACCTCTCCTGGATGGCCGGCTCGTGGGCGAGCAGTGAGAGCGGCAAGGTCAGCGAGGAGCACTGGATCAAGCCCGCCGGCGGCTTGATGCTCGGCGTCCATCGCGACACCGGCGGCGCCAGGACCGCGTTCGAGTTTCTGCGCATCGAGGAGTCGTCCGGGAAGATCACCTATCTCGCCAGCCCGCAGGGCCAGCCGGCGACGCCGTTCGAGCTGGTGGAGAGCGCGGCGCAGCGCGCGGTGTTCGCCAACCCCGAGCACGACTTCCCGCAGCGCATCCTCTACTGGCGCGAGGGCGCCTCGTTGTGCGCCGCGGTCGAGGGACCGATGAACGGCGAGACGGTGAGCGAGCGCTGGTGCTGGCAGCCCGCGGCTTTGAAGTAGCGGACCCGCGCTCGAGTCGCTGGACCGCGCGACTCAGGTGACGGGAAACGCGGCCTCGAGCCGGGCGATGTTCTGGTTCATCACGGACAGGTAGTCGCCGCTCGCCGGCGCCTCGGCCAGCGGGTCGAACACCACGCTCGTGATACCGCGCCGCTCGAGCTCGGCCATCGTCTCTGCGACCGGCTCCGCTTCCCACACCAGCAGCTTGGCCGGGTGGCCCTCGAGCTTCTCGTCGAGCTGCGCCAGCGCGAAGTGACCCGGGACCTCGGCGGGCTCCCAGTGAAGCGATCGCCCGTTGAGGCCACAGCGGCGGATCAAGTACGCGTAGACGGGATGCGAAAAGAGCAGCGGCGTGGCGCCGATGCGGCTCGCGAGCGCGGTGAGCTTCGCATCGATCGCGTCGAGATCGGCGCGCAACGCGGCGAGCCCCTGATCGAACGACGCCTTGTCGTCAGGTCGCGCGGCGGCGAACGCCGACGCGATCGCGGTCGCCTGCGCCGTCGCCAGCGTCGGGTCGAGCCAGAGCCTGGTGGCGAAGCCCGAGTGCGAGTGCTCGCCCATGCCGCCATGACTGTGGGTGACAGCACCCTCGAGCGGCAGCAGCCGATCGGCGATCGCCGCCGAGGTGTCGACCACGCGCGAGCCCGGCAGCGTCGCGGTGTCGACCCAGGCGGCGAATCCCGCGCCGTTGATCAGGATCGAGTCGGCCTTCTGATAGAGCGCGACGGTCGCGGCGTCCGGCTTCCAGAAGGAGGGATCGACGCCGCGCGGCGCCGGAAAGCTCACCTCGACCCGATCGCCGCCGATGCGTTGCGCGAAGTACGCGAGCGGATAGCTGTCGACCAGCACCGTCAGCTTCCCCGATCCAGCCGCCGAAGACGCGCCCGAGCCGCCCTCGGACCGTGCTCCGCAGCCCAGGCTGCTGAAGGCGATCGCCACGACGGCGATCACCGCGATCGCCCGGAATCGGCTCATGGCTTCTCCTGCGCTTCGCCCGTCATCGGCACGAACCGGACCTGGATCACCTCGCGCCGTTCGAGCCCGTTCGCCGTCTTCTCCATCACCACCAGCTCCTGGTACACGTCGCCCACCGGCGCCGCCAGGATGCCGCCGATCGCGAGCTGGTCGATCAGCGGCTGTGGAACTGCGGGCGGCGCGGCGGTGAGGATGATGGCATCGAACGGAGCCTGCTCCGGCCACCCGCGATAGCCGTCTCCGGCGCGGACGTGGACGTTCTCATAGCCCAGGTCGGCGAGTCGAGCGCGCGCCTCCTCGGCCAGCGGCGCCACGATCTCGATGGTGTACACCTGATCGGCCAGCTCGCCGAGGACGGCGGCCTGATAGCCCGAGCCGGTGCCGATCTCGAGCACCTTCTCGTTCCCGTCGAGGTGGAGCAGGTCGGTCATCAACGCGACGATGTAGGGCTGCGAGATGGTCTGCTCGTGGCCGATCGGCAGCGGATGGTCCTCGTAGGCGCCGCCGCGCGCCTCCTCGGGGACGAAGAGATGGCGCGGCACCCGGTCGAGCGCGGCGAGGACGCGCGCGCTCTCGATGCCGCGCGCGCGGATCTGCGTGCGCACCATCTCCGCGCGCTCCGCGGCGTAGGCTCGGTCGTCGGCTCCGCCGCGCTCCGCCGTCGTCACTCGCGGACTCCGCGCGCACGCCGCACCGAGCGGCTCGAGCCAGAGCACCAGGGCGACCGCGAGGGAGCCGCGAGCCGCCGACCGCGCCACCCGCGCGTACCCGAGCCCGCGTCGGAGCCGGTGGAGTTTCGCAATCACCGAGCCATCAGGCGGTGCGCCGCAGCAGCACCAGGGTCTGATCGTCGGACTGGGGGCTGCCGGCGGCGAAGTCGAGCATGGCGCCGTCGACGCTGCGTGCGATCTCGGGGAGGGGACGCTCGCGCTCGTCGCGCAGCAGTTGCTCGAGACGCTCCAGACCGAACTCTTCGTCGGCCGGCGTGGTGCACTCGGTGATGCCGTCGCTGTAGAGGCAGAGGAGATCGCCGGGATGCATGTCGAAGCTCTGCGAGTGGTAGCTGGCGCCGGAGAGAAGACCCATCGGCATCCCGCCGGAGCGGAGATGAGCGATCTCCCCCGACGGACGCACCAAAAGGCCCGGGTTGTGCCCGGCGTTGAACGAGCGCAGCCGACCGGTCGCGGGCTCGAGCTCGGCGAGGATCATCGTGATGAACTTGTTCGAGCTCGACGATCGGACGATGTGCTCGTTGAGCCTCGACAACAGATCGGCGCCTACTTCCGCGCCGTCGAACAGCAGGCGCAGCGAAGAGTGGAGGGTCGACACCAGGAGCGCGGCCGGCATTCCCTTGCCGGTGACGTCGGCGACCAGAAGCCCCAATCGATCGCCGCCCAGCTTGAGGAAGTCGTAGTAGTCGCCGCCGACCTGCCACGTGGGCCGATTCCAGCCGCTGAACTCGAAGCCGGGAAGCCATGGAGTGCCGGTCGGCAGCAGCTCGCGCTGGATGTCGGCGGCGAGCTCCATCTCGCGCTCGAGTCGCTCCTTCTCCAGCGCCTGGCGGTGGAGGCGCGCGTTCTCGAGCGCGATCGCCGCCTGGTTGGCGAACAGGTTGAGCGTGCGGCGATCGGCGTCGCGGAACGGCCCAACGCCGCGGCGGCTCTCCTTGTCGCCGACCAGCAGCAGCCCCACCGCCTTGCTTTCGACCTCGATGCGCACCGCCATGGTGTAGCGAGCGCCCGGCAGGATGTCCTGCGCGCAATCGCCGCAGTCGGCGAGCAGCCGCTCGAGCTGATCCTCGCCGGGTGAGACGGTGGAACGCGCGTCGCCGCCGATCGTGCGGCGCAAGCTGAACGCGCTGTCCTCGAGCAGGTAGAGGGCGCCGCGCCGCGCGTCGGAGAGCGACACCGCGCGCAACAGGATTCCCTCCGCCAGCTCCTCCAGATTCAAAGTCGAGGTGATGGCGAGGCCGACCTCGTACACCGCCTCGAGCTCTACCTGCCGGTAGCTCTGCTGGAACCGCTGGACGCGCAAGCGCTCGCGCAGCTTGCGGATCTCTTCGGCTTGGGTGAGCAGGAGCTCGTGCGCGCCGGGCGTCGGCAGCTCGCGGCCGCGGCGGTAGAGCAGGACTGCATTGGGGAGCTCGAGCCGCGCCAGGCCGTCGCTCAAGAGCACCGCGCTCTCTTCGTCGGGAAGCGGAACGTCGCCCCAGCTCGCGACGCGGCGGTGGCGGGTGCCATCGCCGGCGTAGAGCCCGGCGGCGTCGACGCCGCGGCCCTGGCACCAGAGCCCGAGACACCGTTCGACCAGGTTCCAGTCCTGGTCGACGCGGATCCCGGAGAGGATCTCTTGCCAGTCGACCGGGACTCGGGTTTCGATGGTCACGGGCGCAGTCTACGAGGCGACGTGCTCTTGCGCGAGGGCGGAGGTCTCGTCGGGGTAGATGGTGGTGTACTGAGCCAGACCCATGATGTGGAAGGTCTTGTGGATGGTGGGCGTCAGGTGGCAGAAGCCGAGGCGTCCCTGGATCGCCAGCATCTTCTCGATGATCTCGATCAGGATCGAGATGCCGATGGAGTTGACGATCTTGGTCTTCTCGAGGTTGAGCAGGAGCTTACGGTAGCCCTCGTCGATCAGCTGGTAGGCGACCCGAGCGATCTCCTCCCCGCCCTGATTGTTGATGTAGCCGTCCGTGTAGATCACGGCGATCCCGTCCTTGCGCTCGACCGTGACCTTCATGCTCTCCGTCATCACCATCCACCCTCACCGCGCCTTGCACATGACGACCGTGGTGCCGCCGGCGCCGGACTCGATGTGCACTTCGTCCATCAACCCCTCGATGATCGAGAGCCCCCAACCCCGTTTGTGCAGCTTCACCTTCTCCTTGCTGGCGCCACGCGCCGAGGGCTGCTGAAAACCCACACCGCTGTCGCGTACCGTGATCTGCAACGCCTCGGGCTCTTTCTTGCCGAGCACCGCGAACGTGATCTGGAACTCCCCCGGCTGCGCCTTGCTGTGCTCGAGCGCGTTGAGGCACGCCTCGATCACCGCCAGCTTGACCTCGTCGATCTTGTCCTGACTCATCCCCATCGAGCGGGCCACCGCCGACGCCTTCTCGCAGGCGATCAGCTCCATCTCCGGAGCCATCTGGAAGGTCACTACGACCTCCTTGAGCACGGACGGTTTCATGAGGACCTTGGGTCGCGGCGCGTCAGCGCCCAGAAGACGTAGAGCGGTCGGCCGGCGCCGGATCCGCTGGGTCGGCCGAGTCGTATGAGGGAACGAAAGAGTCCGCAGGGACGCGCATCGTCTCGATCCGGCTACAAGGTCAGGTAGAGCTGCGCCAGATAGACGGCGAAGGGATGGATTCGATCTTCGATCAAGAGCCAAAGGAAGGTGAGGATCACGCCGGCCGAGAGTGCGACTTCCGCGAGAATCGGGGAAGTTCGGGGAAGCGCGACGGATTTACGAATCGAGTCTAGCATCGAGACCCCCCTTGCAGACTGACCTGGGGAGCGAGGCATCTGCCAAGGAGGGCCCCCGCGCACAAGGGACTGATTCAGCGCCACTTACTGGCACAGACGACGCACTGGCCGGCATTTGGGCGCGCTCTGATAGAGACATTTTGTCGCGACACGGCGGCTCCGATCGCCGTGCGGACGTGGACGCGGGGCAGGCCAGACAGCGACAGACCCTTCTGCGACATTTTGCCGGTAGAGAGACTAAAAGTCTCGAATCAGGCTCAGAACCCCTTGCGCAGCAATGTTCTGCGATCCAGCCCGAGCAGCCGCGCGGCGGCGCTCTTGTTGCCGCCGCACATCTTGACCACCCGCTGGATGTGGCGCGAGGTCACCGTGTCGAGGTCGAGCGCCTCGGGCCCGGAAGTAACGGCGGCGGTGCCGATTAGGGAGCTCGCCAGGTCGCCGTCGATGTCGGGGTCGGCGAGCGAGATCGCGCCTTCCACCAGGTTCTGCAGCTCGCGCACGTTGCCGGGATAGTCGTGGCGCAGGAAGAGCGCGAGCGCCTCGCGCGAGAAGCGCGGCACCGGGATCCCCTCCTTGGCGCAGAACTCGGCGGCGAAGTGGCGCACCAGATGCGGGATGTCCTCGCGCCGATCGCGCAGCGGCGGCAGCTCGATCTCGACACCCTTGAGCCGGTAGTAGAGGTCTTCGCGAAAGCTGCCGCTCGCGATCGCGGCCTCGAGATCGTGGTGCGTCGCCGCCACCAGACGGACGTCGATCGCGATCGGCTGATTGCCGCCGACGCGCACCACTTCTCGCTCCTGGAGCGCGCGCAGCAGCTTGACTTGGAGCGCAGTGTCCATGTCGCCGATCTCGTCGAGGAACAGCGTGCCGCCGTTGGCAAGCTCGAACTTGCCGGCGCGCGCCCGCACGCCAGTGGCGACACCCCCTTCGATGCCGAACAGCTCGCTTTCGAGCAACGTCTCGGGTAAAGCGGCGCAGTTGACCGCGATCAACGGACCGGTGCGCCCGGAACGGAAGTGGATGAGCTTCGCCACCAACTCCTTGCCGGTCCCGCTCTCGCCTCGCACCATCACGCTGACGCCGCGGGGCGCGACCCGCTCGACGCGCTCGAGCACCTGACGCATGGCGGAGGTCTGGGCCACGATGCGGCGCCCGCCCACCTCCTCGACCACGCGGCCGCGCAGCACCTTGTTCTCCTCGGCCAGTCGCTCGCTCTCGGTGAGCAGGCTCTCGACCTGGCGCAGTCCATCGACCAGAACTCCGGAGAGCGACGCCACCGCCTGCAGGAAGCGGCGATCCTCCTCCGAGAACGACGATCCGGTCTCGCCACGCGTCTCCTTGTCGAGGATCGCGAGGTAGCCGAGGAACACCGAGCGGTGCTGGATCGGAGCAGCGAACAGGTTGCGGTAGCGCCTGGCGGCGAAGACGCCGTCGCGGCGCTCGATGGCGCGACCCTGCGTCAACAGCTCTTGCCACAGCGCGTCTTCGAGCAGCAGGTGCGGGCGCGGGGCTCGCTCGGGCCAGCCGACGGTGGCCGCGGCCCGCGGCCCGCCGTGCGCGTCGCGGGTGACCACCGCCGCCGCCGCGGGATCGAGCACCGCGCACACGCGTTGCAGCAGATCGTCGATCAGCTCCTCTTCGGAGCGGTGTCCGTGAAGGACGACCAGCAGGTCGTAGAGCGTCTCGAGCTGGAGGATGCGCCGGTTGAGCGCGAGATCGACGGCGGGCTGGCCGATCGACGGCGGACCCGGAGGAGGCTGCGACACGCCTACATTCTATGCGCCGCCCTTGGCGCCAAAATCATGCGGGCTAGCGCGCGGCCGCGCGCGGGCGCCGCTGCGGTTTCGGCCGCCCCTCGGCGCGCGCGGGTCGACCCTCGATCACCTTGCTCAGGTAGCGCCCGGTGTGGCTCGCCGGGGTTGCAGCCACCGCCTCGGGCGTGCCGGCCACCACTATCTTGCCGCCGGCGTCGCCGCCCTCGGGGCCGAGGTCGATCAACCAGTCGGCGGTCTTGATCACGTCCAGGTTGTGCTCTACCACCACCACGGTGTTGCCCATTTCGACCAGTCGGTGCAGCAGCTCGAGCAGCCGGCGCACGTCGTCGAAGTGGAGGCCGGTGGTGGGCTCGTCGAGCAGATAGAGCGTGCGACCGGTCGAGCGGCGGCACAGCTCGGTCGCGAGCTTGACGCGCTGCGCCTCGCCACCCGAAAGCGTGGTCGCGGGCTGCCCCAGCCGCAGGTAGCCGAGGCCGACCTCGTCGAGCGTCGCCAGGATCCGCTCCACCATCGGCACGTTGCGGAAGACCTCGCGCGCCTCTTCCACCGAAAGGTCCAGGATCTCGGCGATGTTGCGGCCTTTCCACCGCACCGCCAGCGTCTCGCGCTCGTAGCGCTTGCCGCCGCACACCTCGCACTCGACGTAGATGTCGGGCAGGAAGTGCATCTCGATCTTGATCTGACCGTCGCCGGCGCAGGCCTCGCAGCGGCCGCCCTTGACGTTGAACGAGAAGCGGCCGGGGCCGTAGCCGCGCGCCGCGGCCTCGGGCGTGCGCGCCATCAACGACCGGATCGGACCGAACACGTTGGTGTAGGTGGCCGGATTCGAGCGCGGCGTGCGACCGATCGGGCTCTGGTCGATCGCGATCACCTTGTCGATGTGCTCGAGCCCCTGGATCTCGCGGTGCTCGCCGGGCGGGTCCTCGGCGCGATAGAAGTGACGCGCCAGCGCG
>DATAFT010000585.1:0-7926 GCA_036257295.1 Thermoanaerobaculia bacterium | reverse complement strand
GCTTCAGCGCTTGGCCCCAGATTACGGGCGTACGGTAGCATCGACCGGCACCCCAGCGCACCCTTCTGTAGCAGTGGAGGTCCCGGCGAGACGATGACGTTCTGGACCCTCGAGGATCTGGCGGACTACCTCCGAGGCGTCGGTTCCGCTGACCGGCGGGCCGAGATCACCGCCGGTCTGACAGCGGCCCGCGCCGCCGGCGGAACGCTCGAGGACGGTCGAAGCCTGAAGGCCGATCTCGACCTCCTCGCCGAGATCGCCGCCACTCTGCGCCAGCAGGAGGATGGGCAAGGGCCATCGGACGACACTCTGCTCGCCGTCTCGGCGATGTTCTCGGCGGCGGCGAGCGATCCCGATCCCCCACTGCCGCCGCTTCCCCTGCTCACGGTTCGTGACCCGCAGGCCGGTCTCTATTCCGGCTATCGCAGCGCGCAGCTCGGCCACAAGGACCTCGAGATCCATGGCCAGCGATTCGACCTCGAGCTCAGCGTCGACACTCCCTACGACGCCATCGACGTGGTGGTGGTGGGAAGGCTGACCGCGGCGCCGTCGGAGCCGTGGAGCGTCGAGCGCGTGCCGGCGATCCTGGTGGCCCGCGGCACCGTCCTCGCCACCGCGGTGACCAATCGCTTCGGCGAGTTCCACGTCGCCGCCCAGTCCGAGGAGGACGACGTCGAGCTGTGCCTCCTGATCCAGGGAGTGGGCCAGATCCGCGTCCCGATCGACCGTCGGGACCCGCTGTTCCCCGATCGATTCTGAGGCCCGGCGCCATCGTCGTCGCGCTATGGCCATCAACGACCATCGAGCGGGTCCCGCTGATCGCGACCGCGGCGACCGCGACGTCCTCTGGAGCGACTCCGAGCTGGTCGATGCTTGCCTCGCCGGCCGTCAGTTCGCGTGGGACGCTCTGATCACGCGCTACCGCACGCTGGTCTATTCCGTCATCGTCAAGAGCGGGGGCGCGAATGGCGAAGAGGACGACGTCTTCCAGGCGGTCTGGCTCGACGTCTACAACCAGCTCCAGCGGCTGAAGAGCCGCGAGTCACTGCGCGCGTGGCTGTGCACGGTCACGCGCCACAAGTGCTACCACTGGCGGCTTCGGCGCCACCGTCTCCCCGAAGGCCTCGACGAGACCTGGGCCGCGTCGATTCCGGATCATGCCTCCCTCCCGCCCGAAGTGCTCGAGGAGATCGAGCGCGCGCAGGACATCCGCGACGCGATCGACGCGCTGCCCGATCGCTGCCGCGAGCTGGTGGCGCGACTCTTCCTCGATGATCCGCCGCCGCCCTACGCCGACCTCGCACGGTCGCTCGGTCTCGCGGAAGGCTCGATCGGCGCGCTGCGCAGCCGTTGTCTCGATCGGCTCAAGCTCGAGATCGAGCATCGAACGGCGAACCGCGTCAAGCCGCAGGCCTAGTCGATACGGGCGGGACCGGTCCGTCGGTGAAACCTGTCAGCCGAGCGAGCTCAGGCACCCTCGACCAGCTTGCCCACCGAGCGCAGGACCAAGATCGCGGGCGAGGCGGTCCCCACCTCGACCTCGAGCTCGCCCGGTAAACCGTGCTCGAGCACGATCCCCGCCGGGACGTCGGGCTCGATGCCCAGCTCGACTCGTACCAGACCATCGCGTACCTCGGAGGCGACGCTGGCGACCCGCGCCTTCACCAGCCCGTACTGAGCCCACGGGTAGCCTTCGAGTCGCAGGCGCGCCGGTTGGCCGGGCCGGATCCGGCCCACGGCCTTGGCGGGCTTGAACTCGGCCACCACGCGATGACCGTCGCCGCGCGGCACGATCGCGCACAGCTTGTCGCCGGCGGCGACGAACGCCCCGGCGCGGAGGCCCTGCGCGAGCTCGCCGATGGTGCCGTCGACACGCGCTCGGATGGCGCGCTTCTCGAGCTCGACGCCGAGGCGCTCCTCCACGTGCTCTGAAGTCGTGATCGCGCCTTCGATCTGGCTGAGCTGGCGCTCCAGCCGCTCGATGCGTGAGGCACGGTCGCGCCGCTCGACTGCGAGCTCTTGCTCGCGGCGAAGCACGGCGACGCGCCTGCCTTCCTCGACCGCCCTCGCCTTCTCGAGTTCCGACGCCACCCTGGAGAGCTCGGACCCCGATTTCACACCCTGCTGATTCAGGAGCTTGTACTTCTCGTGCTCCTCCTCCGCGTATTTGGTGGCCGCCTCCGCCTCGCGCAGCGAGGCGCGCGACTCCTGTAGCTCGAGGCGGGCCGCCTGCGTCGAGCGCGCCAGCGCGTCTCTTTCGGATTCCATCTCCTGGTGCATCTGAGTGAGCTCGGACTCATTGGCCGCGCGCGTCGAACGCTCGGCATCGAGCTCCAGCGCTTCGGTGCGGGCCTCGAGCTCGAACAGCAGGTCGCCTGCCGTCACCTGTTTACCGAGCGTCACGTGGGTAGCGACGATCCGCGCCGCCACCGGCGCCGCCACCGGACTGCTGGCGGCCGCGACCTCGACGCGGGCCGTCTCGCTCAGCTCGTAGAGAGAGACCCTGGCGAGAAAGAACCAGCCGAACCAGGCGGCAAGGAGCAGGCCCGCGATCGCGAGCACGAATCCCGAGAGCCGGAACGTGTCCGCGTCGAGCGAGCGCATCGAGCGCGCAAAGGGAATCGCCATCGGAGCCCGATCAGTATAGGACTTCTATGAGCGCCCGATCGGCACGCCGGGCGGTGACCACACCGATCGCCGTCGCCGGACCGAGTTGGCGCAGCGCTTCGACTGCCGCCGGCGCGCGGTCCGCGTCGATCCCGAACAGGAGGCCGCCCGACGTCTGGGGATCGAACAGCAGGCCTATTCGCGGATCGGACGCCGCCGCGGCATCGATCACGATGCCGCGCCGCGCACGCTCGTTCTCGGCGTGAAACGTGCTGCGCAGACCACGGCCGAGGAGCTCGATTGCGCCCGGGAGAGCCGGCAGGTCGCCCAGCCTCAAGCTCGCGCTCGTGCCACTCGCCCGCAGCATCTCACCGAGGTGACCCACCAGGCCGAAGCCGGTCACGTCGGTTGCGGCGTCGACGCCGGCGGCGCGCAGGATCGAGAGCGCGCCGGCGTTGCTCTGCGTCACCGATCGGAGGGCTGCCTCGAGCCACGGCCCGCGCGCCAACGCCCGCATATCGGCGTGGAACAGCACACCGGTGCCGAGCGCCTTGGTCAGCACCAGGACTTGACCAGGACGCAGCCGGTCCAGACGCATCAGGCGCCGCTCGTCTTCCGCGAACCCGTCCACAGCGAATCCGACCATCAGCTTCGCCGCGGTGGTGGTGTGGCCGCCGAGCAGCGTGACCCCGAGCTCGTCGAGCGCGGCGCGCGCGCCCGCCAGCGTCTGGTAGAGGATCTCCTCCGCTTCGTCGCCGTCGCTCGCCTCCGGCACCGCGACCAGAGCCAACGCATAGCGAGGGGCAACGCCGGTCGCCAGCAGGTCCGACATCGCGTTGACGGCGGCCACCTTACCGACCAGCCAGGGGTCCTCGGTAAACGCGGTGAAGACGTCGACGGTGGAGGTGAGGATGTCGCCGCGCGGTGTGCGCACCGCCGCGGCATCGTCGGCACTGTCGAGTCCGAGAACGACGGTGGGGTCGGCACGGACGGCTCTTCCGCTCGTTCCGTCACCGTCAGCGCCGACGTCCGCCGCCACGCGTGCCAGCGCGCGATCGAGCACGCTCTGGCCTACCTTGGCGGCGCAGCCGCCGCAGAGCATCTCCATCCCGTTCTCCATGGCCGGGAACTCGGGCGCGGGCCCGCCGTCCGGCGCGAGCACCTGGAACTTCCTCATGAAGCGGCGATCGATCCAGTCCTTGAGCCGCATCACCCAGCGGCCTTCGAAGGAGAGTCCCCACTTGCCGCCCAGCGCGGTGCCGTCGCCGAGGTTGAGGAGCGCGAGGAAGTCGCGCTGCGGCGTATACCGACGCAGCTCGCGGCCCTCGAGGAATGCGTTCAGATTGTCGGTGAGGTAGGGGCCTTCGCGCACGGCGTAGACGCCGGCTTTCGCCGTCGCCGGGTGCTCGATCAGGGTGGCGCAGTCGCCGACCGCGAACAGGTTGTCTTGATCCTTCACCTGGAGCGTCGGCCGTGTCAGCACGAACCCGCGGCTGTCGGTCTCGAGACCGCACTGGCGAAACAGCGCCGGCCCCACCCCACCGGTCACCCACACCAGCAGGTCGAACCCCACTTCGGAGCCATCGGCGAGCAGCACCATCGCCTGGCGCACCGCGACGACCGGAACGCCGGTGCGGATCTGGATGCCTCGGCGCGCCGCTTGGTGCTCGACGCGGGTCGCGAGCCCCGCAGACCATCCAGGGAGGATCCGCGATCCGTCGTGGAGCAGGGTCACTTCGTGCTGGTCGATGCCGAGCTTGCGCAGCCGCTGTCCGAGCGTGAAGGCTAGCTCGACGCCCCCGACGCCACCACCCACGATCACGACCCGGGGCCCGGACTCCGCTGCACGCTCGGCAATCCCTTCGAATGCGGCGTCGACGTTGCTAACGAAGAGACCGATCGGCCGCGTCGACAGCGCGTACTCCTTGACGCCCGGGAGCTCGAGGCCCGCCACCGAGGAGCCGACGTTGATCGAAGCCACGTCGTACCGAATCGCCGCGCGGCCCTCGATCGCCACGCGACCTTTGCCGGGGTCGATCGCGATCGCGCGGCCGAGCACGACTCGCGCGCCTGCCCGCCTAGCCAACGGAACGACGTCGATCTCGAGCTCGTGCGCCGCGTACTGCCCGGCCACGAACCCCGGCACCATTCCCGAGTACGCCGCGATCGGCACGTCGAGGACGACGGTCAAGCGAGCGTTGCGCGGCGGCTCCATCGCGAATCGCCGCAGCACCTGAACGTGCGCGTGGCCGCCGCCGACGAGCACGACGTCTCGGACGGGCGACACGCTCGACCTCGACCGCTACGCCGCCGCCAGCGCCAGCGCGATCTCGGAGTAGGCCTTGGCGAAGGCGATCGCCTTGCGCAGATCGACGGCTTCGGGGAAGCGGTCGCTGGCCTGATGGAAGTGACCGTTGAAGCCGGTGATGGAGATATAGCGCCCGCCGTCCGCCACATTGCGCGCCTCGCCGATCGGCGCCTGCCCCAGCGGCGTCTCGACGTCGGGTGCGAGGTCGTGGCGCGCCAGCGCCTCGAGCGCGAGCGACCGCAGCTCGGCGTCGGAGAACTGCATCCTGACCTGGGGGCGTATCGAGGCGGTGAAGTTGGCGCCGAGGTGAATCCACGCCCGCGTGCCGGCGATCAGCTCGGGGCGCTCCGCCAGATAGTGCGAGAGGCCGTAGTGCCCGAGCTCGTGCCCGGTCGAAGCGACGAAGTTCACGGTGCGCGCCGGCTTGGCGGCCGCGATCGCGGCAAGGATCTCGAGCCAGACCGCGATGCCGCCGCCGCGCTCGGATGCGCACTGCCACCAGCCGCTGCGCGGCGTCATGACGCCGAGCGGCGCGAGCGACGGGTCGCGGCCCGCGACGGTGGCCAAGGTGTTGTGAGCCCTGACGTCCTTGCGCGCGGCGTGACTCACCACCCGCACCGAGGAGCCGGCCGCGCCCTCGACCAGCGAGCGGGCCTCGCTGGTGACCTGCACCACCGGCACTCCGAACGGCTGCTGGTAGCTCTCCGCGTTGAGCAGAGCGAGCCCCGGGGCGAGGCGATACTTCTCGCCGCCGGTGACGGCGACCAGTGCGGACTGCGCGGTGGTGCGACGGTGCTCGATGAACTTCTTGCCGCCGGCGGCGTCGGGAACGGTATCGAGCCAGAAGCCGACCTCGCCCGCGGCGCCCTTGCCGGCAGGGGTCAGCGTGCCCCTCACCCCCTCGGGCGCCGAGAACGGCGCGTCGAAGAGCGGCACGCCCTCGATCCGTTGACCACCCACCTCGACGAAGCACTCGACGACGTCGATCCGGCTGAACGGCATCGACTCGACCTGACCCTGCGCGCCCAGGTGCTGCGCCTCCTGCGCCAGCCAGCGCGCGCAGGTCTCGTCGACGTCGGTGCCGGTGCGATGGATGCCCTGGGCGTCGTACTCGCGCAGAATCCGTTCCACGCGCTCTTCCACACTCTCCGCTCCCGGCCGCCCGCCGGGCGCGCTTTCATCATCGCCGTCGTCGGCCTTCAATGCCGCAGCCCAAACCGGAGCGGCCACTAGCTGGGCGAGGAACTGCTTGCGATCGATGCGCATCGCACCGGAGCCTACCGCGTCGAGCGATCGCGCGGCAGGAACAGTGCTGTTTAGCACTTTCCTGCCGCTATTCACTTGGAGCCGCGGACGGCTCAGATCTGACGCAGTGCCGCCGCCACGGGCTGGCGCGCGGCGCGCAGGGCCGGGAAGAAACCGCCCAGCGAGCCCATCACCAGCGCGAAGATCGCGCCCTGGGTGAGCAACTGGGGCGTCACCGCGAAGGCGAAGGCGACTTGGCTGAAGGTCTGGAAGTTCATGGTCGCCGCTTGGTAGCCGTTGAACAGCCCATAGGCGATGCTCGCCCCGACCACCGCGCCGAGGCCGGCGAGGAGCAGCGACTCCGCCATCACCGACACCACCACCGGACTCGCTCCGAAACCGAGCGCGCGCAGCGTCGCGATCTCGCGCGTGCGCCCCGAGACGGCCATGTACATGGTGTTGAGCGCGCCGAACACGGCGCCGATACCCATCAGCAGGGCGATCGCGTAGCCGAGGCCGCGGATGATCCTGATCATCAGCCGCGACTGCTCGGCGTAATAGTCCGACTCGCGGATGATGTCGACTCGCACCCTGGGGTCGGTGGTCAGCGCGTCCTTGAACGGAGTGAAGGCGTCCACCGACTCGAGCACCACCCGCACCGACTGGAACGAGTTGCCGCGCCGGTAGGCCGGCTGGAGCACCTTGACGTCGGCCCAGATCTCGGAGTCTTCGACCGTGCCGCCGGTGCTGAAGTGGCCCACGACCGTCCACTCGTTCTCGCCCCAACGCCTGACCGAGCCGACCTCGAGACCGGAGAACTCGAGCGCCGCCGCCTCGCCGACGATGACCTCGCTGCGACCGGGCTCGAAGTTCCTCCCTTCGGTGATCGCGAACTCCTTCCTCACGGCGAACGCCGACGGCTGCACGCCGCGCATCGGCACGTTGACGTCGGTGCCGGTCGAGCGCTTGGGCACGTCGACGATGACGAACAGCTCCGCGGACGCGAGCGGGCCGTCCGCGCCGGAACGCACTCCGGGGGCATCGGCGATGATGCGGCTCTCCTCCAGCCCGAAGCCGCTCGACAGCTCGCTGGTGGCGCCGTCGCGCAGGACGACCACGGCGTCGTCGCGGCCGGTGCTCGCCAGCGTCGATTCGAATCCCACCGCCATCGACAGCACGCCGATCATCACCATCACTACGCCCGCGACGCCCACCACGGTCGCCGCCGAAGCTCCCAGCCGCTGCGGCAGGTTGCGCAGGTTGAGCCAGGTGACCGCGGCGATCTGCGACAGCCACGAACTGAACATCGTCACGTCCTCCGCAGCGCGTCGACGATCGACAACCGCATCGCCTGCCAGGCCGGAATGGCTCCGGTGACGAAGCCGAGCGCGACGATCAGAGCCAGGCCCAGCGCCATGGCGCCGCCCTGAATGTAGAGGTCGGGGATGAACCCGACCCCGAGGTTGATGCCCTGGACCACGCCGCGGGCGAGGAGAAGACCGGGAAGGCCGCCCGCGACGGCGATCAGGAGCGACTCCGCCAGCACCAGGACCAGGACGCCCGCGTCGGTGAACCCGAGCGTCTTGAGCACCCCCAGCTCGCCGGTCCGCTCCCGCACGGCCTGAGCCATGGTGTTGCCGGCCACCAGCAGCAACGTGAAGAAGACGACGGCGACGATGCCGGTCACGATCGCACCGACGTTGCCGATCTGATTGGCGAACGACTGCGCGAACGCCTTCTCGGTCGTGGTCTTGGTCTCGTACTCG